>CAYYHF010000123.1:0-7683 GCA_964471415.1 uncultured Clostridia bacterium
GTCCGCCCTCGACCTGAGCCGAGAGTTTTACAGGGCCTACTACTATCGTACTTCTTTCGGAGGCCTAAAGGCGGAAGATCTGGACGCTCTTCGCGCACAGGCTCTGGATAGCCTGGTGGAGCAGGCTATCATTCTTGATGCCGCCAAGTCGGCGGGGCTCAAGCCCAACCAGGATGAGGTAGAAGCTGCCTACAGGGCTGAACTGGCTTACTTCAAGAACGAGCAGGAGTTTACCCAAGCCATGGCGAGTTGGGCCTACACTCCGAAGACCTATAAGCAGGAGCTTGGCGAGCGTCAGTTGATCGAGAAGTATCCGCTGTATGTGAAGCCTGTAGAGGTCACAGAGGACGAGGTTAACGCCGAGTTCGAGCGCGCGCAGAAGACCAATCCCGATCTAGTGCTGGACGAAGCGCGCGAAAGCATCGAAAAGCTTGTGCGCGCGCGCAAGGAGAAGGAAGCGCGCGATGAGCTCATCGCGGAATTACGCGACAAGGCGCAGATCAAGATCACCGATCCTCAGGTGCTGGCCTACCGCGCTATGCAGGAAGAGAACTACGATGAGGCCGTGAAGCTGTACAAGAAGGCCATCAAGCAGTCGCCTGAGGATCCATACCTCCAGGTGTCGCTGGGCAGAGCGTTGGCAGCCGCCGGCCGCGGCGAGGATTCTAAGGCCGCTTTCGAGAAGGCGGTCAAGCTGAGGGCGGACGACCGGTTCATCCTGATCGCGCAGGCCGATAGCCTACGGCAGGCCGGCGAGGACGATGCTGCTGCAGATGCTTATCGCCAGGCAGCGGAAGTCGCCGGCGACGACATATTCGCGCTCGGCTTGATTCGGGATGCCTTCGAAGATATGGGGCTGGAGGAAGACGCCCAGGCTCAGGCCGCGAAGATCCAGGGATTGCAGAAGGCGATGCTCGAGCGCTACCAGGCTCAGCAGGAGGCCGCGGCGGAGAACTCCGACGAGGGGGCAGACGATGCCGCAGGCGACTTGCAGGACGCGGAGCAGCAGTAGACCGGCAGCACGGGCAATGCACGTCCAAGAGCAGGAGCAGAAGCCGGGAAGGAAGCAAGATCGGAAAGTGGAAGCCGTATGCGGGCGGGCTTGGGCTCGCCCGTTTCTATAACCCAGATGGCGGGAGGGCACTTCAGTGGAGATAGTTGCGCCGAGGGGCACATTCGACATTATGCCGGACGATGTTGGGCTGTGGCAGTTCGTTGAGGGCCTGGTGAGGCAGACTTTTGAGAAGTCCGGATACAGGGAGATACGCACCCCCGCGTTCGAGCATACCGAGCTGTTCGAGCGGGGCGTGGGTGCCGCCACCGACATAGTCGAAAAGGAAATGTACACGTTCAAAGACAGGGGCGGCCGGCTTGTCACGCTGCGACCGGAGGGCACGGCTCCTGTGGTGCGCGCGTTTGTCGAACACGGGCTGGCGGGTCGATCGCTGCCGGCCAAACTCTACTACATAGGACCGATGTTCCGGTATGAGCGACCGCAGGCAGGGCGGTATCGCCAGTTTCACCAGTTCGGCATGGAGGTCATAGGCGCCGCGAGCCCTGAGGCCGATGCCGAGGTGATAGCCACGCCGCTCGCGATCTTCGGCGCCATGGGCATTGGGGACGTGGTGGTCAACCTCAACTCCATTGGGTGTCCTGTGTGCAAGCCTGGCTATCGGGAGCGATTGCGGGAGGTTTACGCGCCAGTGCTAGACCGGCTGTGCCAGTCGTGCCGAGCGCGTTACGACCGCAACCCACTCCGCTTGCTTGACTGCAAGTCGGACGAATGCCGGGCTGTCCTGCCGGAGCCGCCCACCATATTCGGCCAGCTATGCCCGGAATGCAGCGCCCACTTCGACAGACTGAGGCGCTTGCTCGACAAGCTTGGGGTGGAATACGAGATCAACCCGCGTCTGGTGCGAGGCCTGGACTACTACACCAAGACTACGTTCGAATACAACGTGGGCACCATCGGGTCGCAGGACGCAATAGGCGGGGGCGGACGCTACGATGGTCTGGTCGAGGAGTGCGGCGGCGCGCCTACGCCCGCGGTCGGAGTTGCGTGCGGGCTGGAAAGGTGCGTATTGGCGGCGCGCGCCAATGCCTCCGATGAGCAATACCAGGCCGGGCTGGACATATTCTTCGTGTCGATGGGAGACGCCGCCCGCGAGAGGGCTTTCGAGCTGGCGCACGAGATGCGCCGGGCGGATCTTGCGGCCGACTTCGACATGGTAGGGCGGGGCCTTAAGGCGCAGATGCGCTATGCAGACAGGATGAGGGCGCGCTTTGTGGCCATACTGGGAGACGAGGAACTCCGAGCGGGCGAGGTGACTTTCAAGGACATGTCCACCGGGGAGCAGACGCGGATCAGCCAGGGCGAACTGGCGGCGCGCGTTGGAGCAGACCGCGCCGGAAGGGGCGGGGGACCTCGCTGAGTCGGCAGCGAGCGGATCATCGATTTATTCGGCGAACTTGCCAGAAAATCCGATGACGCCCCACCACCTGGCCCTTTTGGCGAGTTGGCCTTTGTTGAAACGCTCGGGTGCGTGTGATATCATATAGCCGATGTCTGATCGAGCTATTACCCTGCTGTGCGCGTGGGCGCGCTGGCTGTTTGCTTCCAACAAAGCAAACACGGGAGCCTGGTCTCTATCACCGGCATGTGGGCCGCCTTGTGCGGAACGTTAACGTGGTAGGAGGGCACCCACCTCGCGAGCGCGGGGGAGAAACGGCCAGCCCTACGGCATGGTGGGGTGCTTTTGCGTACCTTGGGGCGCAAGGCTTTCGCGACCGGGAGGTTCGAGGTGCGCGAGGTTCGAGGTGATTGTGGAGATGGCGAATTCTGATCTTTTCGATTTCGGCGCAGAACAGCGCGATGCGGCAGACGGCGCGGGGTCTCGTGAACCGCTTGCGGCCCGGATGAGGCCAAAGACCCTCGATGAGATAGTAGGGCAGGGCCACATCCTCGGCCCCGGCAAGCTCTTGCGCAGGGCCATCGAGGCCGACCGACTAGGGTCCATAGTCCTCTACGGGCCCCCGGGGACCGGCAAGACCACCATTGCGGAGGTAGTCGCCGCCACAACGCAGGCGGTGTTCGTGCGGCTCAATGCAGTTACTTCGGGAGTCGCCGACATCAGGCACGTGGTCTCGGAGGCGCGCGACAGATGGAAGCTGCACGGCGAGCGAACGATCTTGTTTGTGGACGAGATTCACCGGTTCAACAAGGCCCAGCAAGACGCGTTGCTGCCCCACGTGGAGAGCGGCACTGTGACGCTGATCGGGGCTACCACAGAGAACCCCTTCTTCGATGTGAACCCACCCCTAGTATCGCGCTCACGCATTTTCAAGCTGGAACCTCTCAATCCGGACGACCTGCGCGGGCTAATCCGGCGGGCGCTCTCCGATGCCCAGCGCGGCCTGGGCGCCCTGCCGGTGGATCTTGCGCCGGAGGCCCTGGACCACATTGCCAACTTCGCCAACGGCGATGCGCGCACTGCCCTAAACGCCATCGAAGTGGCGGCGCTATCCACCCCGCCTGGGGCCGATGGCAGGATACACGTCACGTTGGCGGTGGCCGAAGACTCCATACAGCGCAAGGCTCTTCGGTACGATGCTGGGGGAGACATGCACTACGATGTGGTGTCGGCCTTCATCAAGAGCATGCGCGGTTCGGACCCTGACGCCGCCCTGCACTATCTGGCGCGGATGATAGAGTCGGGGGAAGACCCGCGGTTCATCGCCCGCCGCCTCATGATTCACGCCAGCGAGGACGTGGGAATGGCCGATTCGCGTGCTCTGTTGTTGGCGGCGTCCGCCCTCGCGGCAGTCGAGAAAGTGGGTCTGCCCGAGGCCAGGATCATCCTTGCCCATGCCACCGTCTACATCGCCGCCGCTCCCAAGAGCAACTCGGTGATCAAAGCTGTAGATGCGGCATTGGATGACGTCAGGCAGACGCCGGGCGTGGACGTTCCGGCGCACCTGCGCGATGCATCGTACCGGGGCGCATCGCAGCTTGGGCACGGGACGGGCTACAAGTATCCGCACGATGATCCGCGCTCCTGGGTGAAGCAGCAATATATGCCGGATGCGCTCGCGGGGAGGAAGTACTACACCCCGGGGGCGAATCCCGTTGAAGAGCGAGTACGGCAGAGGCTGGACGGCATGAAGAATCAAGGGGACGCTTGAGCGAATCGCATATCGACTTTCGGGCTGCATCGGGCTCGGACTCCGGAATGGCTTACGCTGGGCAACCAAAAGCTGCTGCCAGCGTGCCGGCTGATCGCCGAAACGTAGGCAGCATGGGGCCCCAGACGTGAGTAGCTCGCTAAATCTTGTAGTATCGCTTGGCGCCAACTGTCATCGCGATGAGAATGCCGGTCACGATGACAGTGGAGACGAGAACCACTACGACTACTGCCCGGGTCAATACGATCAGCGCCGAGGAGGCGATGAGAACCAGGCCCATGGCATAGTAGCAGATCCGCATCCATCTGGCGAATCTATCAGGGTCTATCATTTTGTCTTCGGTATACCCATTGACGAGATTGAATCTTCGCTTGTCGCCGATGAGGTGTCCGAAGACGAACGATGCCATGCCCGTTATGGCTAGGATTACCGCTATGGCGGCCATGGGCAAGACCTGCGGATCCGTCATCGTTGGGTCAACTCCCTGCCCGCGGCGAACGCCGCCAGGTTCAGTTCCAGATGCTTGGCTGGAATCACCGCGCGGACGGCCTGTTTCCAAGCGTCCTCCGCAAACGGTAGAACTCGGGAAAAGGCGCCCAAGAGCACAGTGTTCTCCACGCGCGTGTTGCCCAGGCTCGTAGCCGTGCCCGCTGCGTCAAGCCAGCGCACGTCGAACCCGCGGGCGGCCATCCGCTCGGGGATATCATCGGGATACGCTTCACGTCCGATTAGGATGGGCAGCGATGGTATTCGCCTGGTGTTGGCCACGATCGTTCCGCCTTCTGCGAGGTAGTGCGCGCACCTGGCCGCTTCCATGCATTCGAACGCCAGGATGAAGTGGGCCTGCCCGGGCGAGATGGTCGGGGCGGCCACACGCTCTCCGTAGCGAACGTGCGTGGATACACTGCCCCCGCGCTGGGCCATGCCGTGCACTTCAGACATCTTCACATCGAGTCCCGCGTCCAGCAGCAGTTGAGCCACAACCCGGCTCGCCAGGATCGTGCCCTGTCCGCCTACGCCCACCAGCATCACATTGGTTGTTTCCGACATCACATTTCACCGTCCTCTGCCGCTCGGATGGGCCTGATTGAATCAAACTTGCAGATCTGACTGCAAACGCCGCAACCGAGGCAGACGTCTGCGTCTATCTGGACATTGCCGTCCTCCACATAAAGCGCAGGACACGCCACGCGCAGGCACGCCTTGCACCTGCGGCAGGTCTCCTGATCCACCGCGTAGGCAGGGCGCGCGACTTTCAGGCGCTTGAGCAGGGCGCATGGGCCGCGGGCTATGATGACCGATGGGCTCGGGTTGTTCATGGCAGCCTCGATGGCCTCCCGTACCTGTTCCAGGTTGAACGGATCCACTGTTTGCACCATCTCAATGCCGAGGGCCTGCGCTACATCCGCTAGTTGCGCCTCGCGGGCGGGCGATCCTGAGAGGGTGAACCCGGAGCCCGGGTTCTCCTGGTGCCCCGTCATAGCGGTGATCCGGTTGTCCAGGATGATGGTGATCAGGCCGATGTTGTTGTAGACCGCGTCGAGCAACCCGGTCATGCCGGAGTGGAAGAACGTGGAGTCGCCGATGACCGCGATCGTTCGCTTGGGCTTGTCGGGCTTCAGGATGTCCAGGGCAGTCTGGAATCCGAGACCGGCGGCGATCGACGCGCCCATGTCTATACACGTATCCATGGCCGAAAACGGCGGCAGCGCACCCAGCGTGTAGCAGCCGATGTCTCCCGACACCATCACCGGCAAGCGGCCTAGCTCGTAAAAAACTCCTCGGTGCGGGCAGCCGGCGCAGAACATGGGCGGCCTTGCGACTACCTGATCGCCTGGGTCGGGGGCGGCGGCGCATTCGTGACCGAGGGCCGGAGCGCCAGCCGCTGCGTCCGCGGCATCTGCTGCGTCTGTCGAGTCGTTCGCGGCGGCCAGCACAGGAGCGAGAGCAATCGCAACAGTGCGCGAATCCAGCTCGCCGAGGCGCGGAATGAGCGATTTGCCTTCGATGGGTCGCTTGGCGTCCGCGCCCAGGCCGCGGACGGCCTCCTCCAGGAAGGGGTCGAGTTCTTCTATGACGATCACCTGCTCCACCTGGGCGATGAAGCTTCGCGCGAGGGCTTCGGGGAAGGGGAAAGCCATGCCGAGCTTGAGATAGGAGGCGGCGTCTCCCAGCACCTCGCGGGCGTACTGATAGGCTACGCCGCTGGCTATGATGCCGAGCTTGCGTGAACCCCACTCTATGCGGTTTACTGGAGACGATTCCGCATACGTCTGCAGACGGACCAGGCGCTCTTCGACTGCCGTATGGCGAGGGCGCGCCACGGCCGGAACCAGCACCCGCTTGGCGAGGGTTCGCTCGTAGCCTGGGGCGGCGACCTCGATGCGGTCTCCGACTGCAACAGGGCTTTTGCCATGGGCGATCCTGGTGGTCACTCGGAGCAGCACCGGTGTATCGTATTCCTCGCTCAGCTCAAAGGCTTTCTTAGTGAAGTCGAGCGCCTCTTGGCTGTCGGAGGGTTCAAGCAGGGGCAGCTTCGCAGCCCGTGCGTAGTGACGGTTGTCCTGTTCATTCTGGGAGCTGTGGCAGCCTGGGTCATCGGCCGTCACAATCACCAGTCCTGCGTTCACTCCGGTGTAGGATGACGAGAACAGCGGGTCAGCCGCAACGTTCAGACCCACATGCTTCATGGCGCACAGTGTGCGCACCCCGCCCAAGCTGGCGCCGAGGGCGCACTCCAGGGCTGTCTTCTCGTTTACTGACCACTGCGACTGCACTTTGGGGAACCGGGCGATGTTCTCCAGTATCTCAGTGCTGGGAGTGCCCGGGTAAGCCGAGGCGAACCTGACGCCCGCCTCCCAGGCTCCGCGTGCGATCGCTTCATTTCCCGACATCAAGGTTTTCAACTACATCCCTCCTGCACAACACGAGCTGCGAAACCGCAGTTGCGAAGCAAAAGTTGAGACAAAACCCCTACGGGATTTTCCACACTTCACCCCGAAACTCCTCCATAGGTACGCCCCTCCCTGGAGCCCGCCAAAGGCCTTGCGCATACCACATCCTAGCCCCAGCTAGCGGGGGCGGGCCGTGGCGCTCCCTTTTGCGCCGGCAACCCGCGCGCCGGCCGCGCCGCGATCTCGGCCCCGATAGCGAGCGATGCGAGAGCAATCATCTGTCGGATTTCACGATGGATTTTCGCCTATCTGCCGGGTTTCCCGACAATGGTTGATGCATAATCGGGTGTATAGACCCATCGGACGAACGGGGCGGAGTTGAAACGGGGATAATTCCCATTGAACCCAACAGAAGTAGGCACAACGTGGCGTACATACCCAATATCTCGACCTCAAGATCCCACTCATTGCCGCTGCAGGCCCCAGATTCCCCGGCCGTTCGGGTTTATGCGACCATACACCCGCTTATGCATCAGGCATCGCCTGGATTCTCGACACATAGAGACAAAAGCGCCGTGAAAACCGACGAATCCTAAAGGCCAGCTAA
>CAYYHF010000124.1:0-7641 GCA_964471415.1 uncultured Clostridia bacterium
GAGACAGAGTGATGACTTTGGCGGGTCCCGGCAACCGGGCACGCATCCCGGCACGCGGGGGTCGGGATGGAGTAAGAGTAGGATCAGTGACCCGAATGTGGTAGAATTAACTTAGATGCTGCCCTGGAGGCATGAGTTTTGCGAGGTCGGAGGCGATGTGGCGTTGTGTACGATGTCGGGTCTTCGGGAGGCGGCGCTTGTAGCCGTTCGCGATTGCATGGGGGCAAAGCCTAAGGAGACTCTGCTTGTGATCATGGACAGCGGTACGCGCGGTGTAGGTTGCGCGCTGTACCAGGCGGGCGTGGAGCTTGGATGCGAGGCCATGATGATTGAGATGATACAGCGAACAAGCCACGGCGAGGAACCTCCAGCGCCGATAGCTCAGATCATGCGGCATGTCGACATTGTGCTAGCGCCTACCACCAAGTCGATCAGCCACACCGATGCCAGGGTTGCGGCATGCAGGGCTGGGGCGCGGTGCGCTACTTTGCCGGGCATTACGGAAGACTGCATGGCGCGGGCTCTGGCGGCTGATTACGCCGCGGTGGGCGTGCGGTCAAGGAAGTACGCTGATGCATTGACGCGCGGCAGCATTGTTAAGATCACGAACAGCGATGGCACCGACATCACCATGTCTCTTGAGGGCCGCGTGGGCGAAGCGGACGCAGGCATATACCACAATCCTGGGGATTTCGGCAATCTGCCTGCAGGCGAGGCCTACATCGCGCCTTTGGAAGGCACGGCAGATGGGGTGTTCGTGGTGGACGGGGCCATGGCAGGCCCAAGCTACCTGGGCGAGCGCGTGAGGATCCGCGTGCGCGATGGTTACGCTACGGATATCGAAGGCGGCGCCGCGGCGGACGCGCTCCGGGCCATGATCGATCCGTTGGGTCTTCCGGCCAGGAACATCGCTGAGCTTGGCATAGGAACGAATGAGAAGGCCAAGATTACGGGAACAGTCCTTGAAGACGAGAAGGTCATGGGCACCATACATATAGCGCTGGGCGACAACAGCCATATGGGCGGCAGGGTTGCGGTGCCAAGTCATCTTGACGGCATTGTGCTCGCTCCCACGGTGGTTGTCGACGGCGTAACGATAATGGAATCAGGGAAGCTTATTCTGTAGGCGTTTGCTACCGAGTCACGGGTCAGCGGATACAGCGCTTCGCGCATTTCCATCCGAAATAGGTCAGCTGTTGAGGAGGGGATACGGATGGGAAATCGCATTCGGGCGGTTCCGGCGCGGGTGTGCGCCGGCAAGCCCAACGACTGTCGGAAGAAACCGCCTGACTTCGCGGACAGAGACGTCATTGACGCTATTCTTGCCGAGGTCGAGTGGGAGGAAGATGGGGTTCCCGGCGTTGTGCTGGACGGATGGTGGTCGGATCGATGGAGCGCGCCTCCGGATTCCTAGCGTATACGTGAACACATGCGGCGGGAACGCGTCTTGCACAAGACTGCGTTTCCGCCCCATGACGTGCGGGCACGCCAAGGCGGAACCGGGGTCGGCGTTGGACGGGGGGGTGGTCGTGTGAGGGAGTTTGTCCATTTGCATTTGCATACCCAATACTCCCTCCTGTGAATGGATGGGGCCGCAAGGACTGACAAGCTGCCGAGTCGGGTCGATGAGCTTGGCATGAGCGCGTGCGCCGTCACCGACCATGGATCGTTGTTCGGAGCGGTGGATTTCTACCGGGCCTGCCGCGAGCGCGGGGTCAAGCCGATTATCGGCTGTGAAGTCTATGTAGCCAACCGCACCAGGCACGATCGCACCCCGAAAGTGGACGATGAGCCTTACCACCTGGTGCTTCTGGCCGAGAACCAACAGGGCTACAAGAACCTCATGAAGCTGTCGAGCATCGGTTACACGGAGGGCTTTTACTACAAGCCGCGGGTGGATAAGGAAGTGTTGGCCGCACATTCTGCGGGGCTTATTGCGCTGTCGGCGTGCCTGTCGGGTGAGGTTCCCAATCACCTTGCGAACGGGCAGGCCGAAGCGGCCGCGCGGGCGGCATGCGAATATCGCGACATCTTCGGCCCTGAATCGTTTTTCCTGGAGGTCCAGGCCAATGGGATACCGGAGCAGAAGCGAGTGAATCGTGTCATGGCATCGCTCGGCGCCCGCCTTGGGATTCCTCTTGTGGCTACAAACGATGTGCACTATCTCAGGCGTGAGGACGCTCTGGCCCACGATGTACTGCTCTGCATACAGACTGGAGCTTCGGTGGACGATCCAGGGCGTATGAGGTTCGCCACCGACCAGTTCTATCTCAAGTCGCCCGATGAGATGTATCGGGAATTTTGCGAGACGCCACAGGCGTGCGCGGAGACGGCGCGGATAGCGCAGCGCTGCAATGTAGAATTGGATTTCGACACACTCCACATCCCCGAGTTCACCCCGCCCGAAGGGGAAACCCTCGATAGCTACCTCAGGCGGGTATGCGCCGAAGGGGCCGTGCAGCGCTTCGGTCACATATCCGATGAGGTGCAGGCGCGGCTTCGCTACGAGCTGGACTTGATCGAGCGGATGGGCTACTCCGGTTACTTCCTGATTGTCTGGGATTTCATAAAGTTCGCGAAGAGCCGGGGGATCTACGTGGGACCCGGGCGAGGGTCGGCGCCCGGAAGCCTGGTCGCATACAGCTTGGGGATTACGGACATCGATCCGCTCCGCTACAATTTGCTGTTTGAGAGATTCCTCAACCCTGAGCGCGTCAGCATGCCCGACATCGACGTCGATTTCTGCTGGGAGCGCCGCGGCGAGGTCATCGACTATGTTGCGCAGAAATACGGGGCCGACAAAGTTGCGCAGATTATCACGTTCGGTACCATGGCCGCGCGCGCTGCTATCAGAGATGTCGGACGGGCGCTCAAGGTGAACTACGGCGATGTGGACCGCATAGCCAAGCTGGTGCCGTCTGAGCTCAATATAACCATCGACCGAGCTCTGGAGCTTTCGCCTGAGCTCGCGGCGGCTGTGGCCGAAAACGAGCGAATCCGCGTTATGGTGGATATAGCCCGGGCGGTGGAGGGAATGCCCCGTCATCCATCGGTGCATGCCGCCGGGGTTGTAATATCGAAGGAACCTTTGACCGAAAACGTACCTCTATATAAATCAGGGGACGGAGTTGTAACTACCCAGTACCCCATGGAGGATCTGGAGAGACTTGGCATCGTGAAGATGGACTTTCTGGGTCTTCGCACTCTGACGGTGATCGGGAATACTGTGGAGATCGTGCGTCACACCCGGGGCGTAGAGCTTGCCATCGACAACATTCCTCTGGACGACCCTGGTGTGTACGAGATGCTGCGGCGCGCGGATTCGACCGGGGTCTTTCAGCTGGAGAGCAGCCTGTTTCAGGGTCTTCTTCGCGAGGTGAAGCCCACACGCTTTGAGGACATCATTGCCCTGGTGGCCTTGGGCAGACCGGGCCCAATGGTCATGACCGGCGATTTCGTGCGGGGCAAGTACAATCCCGAAGAGGTGAAATACCCTCACCCTGCGCTTGAGAAGATCCTGGAGCCTACCTACGGGGTGATGCTCTATCAGGAGCAGGTGATGCAGGCCGCCAGCGAACTGGCCGGGTTCAGCCTTGGCGAGGCGGATATGCTGAGGCGAGCGATGGGCAAGAAGAAGCCTGAAGTCATCGCCGACCTCAAGGACCGATTCTTAAGCGGCGCGCGCGAGCGCGGAGTCCCGGATAGAGCGGCGCAGGAAGTCTTCTCTCTGATAGAGAGGTTTGCGGGTTATGGGTTCAACAAGTCTCATAGCGCGGCATATGCGCTGATATCGTATGAGACCGCTTATCTGCGATGCCACTACTTCCCCGAGTTCATGGCGGCAACGCTTACGAGCGTGATGAACTCGCCCGAACGCGTAGCGATGTACATAGACTCATGTAGGTCCAAAGGCGTAGAGGTGCTGGGGCCGGACGTGAATGAATCCTTCAAAGGATTCACGGTGCGCCAAAACACAATCCGATTCGGCATAGCCGCAGTTAGGAATGTGGGCGAGGCTGCAGCGGATTCCATAATCGCCGCGCGCAAAGCGGGCGGCCCGTTTGTCTCTCTCTCCGACTTCTGCGAGCGAGCGGACATGGCTGCAGTCAGCCGGAAGGCACTCGACAGCCTGATCAGGTGCGGCGCTTTTGGCTCATTCGGATGCAGGCGGGCGCTGCTTGCAGTGATGGATCAGGTGTGCGATGGCGCCGCCGTGAGGCAGCGCCAGCAGCAAGCGGGGCAGGCGTCCTTCTTCGATCTTTTTGACAGCCCATCGGAGTTCGGGCAGGCCACCGTGACCTTGCCCAATGTGTTGGAGTTTGGGCAGGATCAGATTCTCGCCATGGAAAAGGAATTGCTGGGCCTGTACATCTCAGGTCATCCTTTGGCATCCATATCCGATGTGGTTCAGAGAATATCCACCTCCACCATTAGGGATCTGCCCGGTGTGGCCGATGGGGCGAGCGTAACCTTGGCGGGCGTGGTCGTCGGCCGCAAACAGATATCCACTAGAGCAGGGCAGCCCATGGCATTCGTGCAGCTGGAGGACATGACAGGGCAGGCCGAGGTAGTGGTGTTTCCTCGGGTGTACCAGCAGTACGCTGCGTTGCTCGAACCTGATGCTTGTGTGGCCGTGAGGGGAAAAGTGGATGTCAAGGAGGATGGGGTCAAGGTGCTGGCGGACACGTTTTCTGAACTCCCCTCGCCCTAGAAGAGAATCGGTGGTAAAATCAACGATTGGACATACTAGCCAAGGCAAGGCATAACAGAACAGGGCAGCGGAGATGCAGATAGTCTGCGATTGTGCTTGAAGTTGGGGAGGTGGCCGATGTGTGGGCTGTTGTGTACATAGCGCCAAACAGAGCAGAAGCTGAGCTCCTCAAGCACATGCTGGAGGGTGAGGGGCTCTTGGTGACGCTGAGGTCCATGGGCGTTCCGCACTTGGGCGATTCAGCCAGCGTCGAGGTGCTCGTTCCCGAGGCAGAAGCTGAAGAAGCAAGGGAGATACTGGCGGATTATGGCCCGTAACCGCGCAGCAGCTGTAGAGCCATGTGGTTTTGTGTGAATGGGGGATTGCCTGTGAGAAGAATCGCGGTGCTTACCAGCGGCGGCGATGCGCCTGGGATGAACGCGTGCATCCGTGCCGTAGTGCGCAAAGCGTTGTATCATGGACTAGAGATTGTTGGAGTGAGACGTGGATTTCACGGCTTGGTCACCGGCGATTTCATGGAGATGAAATCGCGTACCGTCAGCGACATTCTTCAGCGTGGTGGCACTATTCTGAAATCTACGCGTTCAGACGAGTTCAAGACCGAGGAAGGGCGGACTAAGGCGCTGCTTCAGCTGCGGACTTACGAGATCGACGCCCTTGTGGGTATCGGAGGCGATGGCACGTACGCCGGCCTTAGTCAGCTGTCGCAAATGGGCGTGACCACTTTGGGCATTCCGGCGACCATCGACAACGACATAGGTTCTACTGATTACGCCATCGGATTCGATACCGCCTGTAACACAGTGATCGATGCTATCAACAAAATCCGCGACACGGCCACTTCACACGAACGAACTTATGTGGTAGAGGTGATGGGAAGGGACTCAGGTCATATTGCATTGGCTGCGGGACTAGCCGGCGGGGCTGAGAGTATCCTCATTCCGGAGGTTGAGTTCGACATTCAGCAGGTGTGCGAGAGGATAACCGTTGGCGCGCGTCAGGGAAAGAGCCACAGCATAGTTGTGGTTGCGGAAGGCGCAGAGGACGCCGATTCCCCGGGCGATGGCGGTTTTCTGGGCGGGTGCGCGTATCGCATAGGCCAGCAGATAGCACGGCTTACCGGCTTTGAGACCAGGATCATAGTGTTGGGCCACATCCAGCGCGGGGGCGCGCCGTCGATTCGCGACCGTATACTCGCCACTACGCTAGGCGCCAAGGCTGTCGATGTACTGCTTGCAGGGACCGGCAGTGGTGTAGTGGGCATGTTCGGCAACGAGATCCGGGTCATGCAATTCGGCGAGGCCCTATCGATGAAGCGCACGATGAACATGGATTACTACGAGCTTGCGAACGTACTTGCAAACATGTAGACCACCGCCCAGCTTGTGTGCAGGCGCGGCAGCGCCTAGCTGCACACGGGTATACAGCCGAAACATAGAAGGCAGAATAGCACCAAAGAAGGCGGAACTACGTTGGGGAGGGCATGAAGTGAAAGCAACCGGGATTGTACGACGTATCGATGATCTTGGACGGGTTGTGATACCCAAGGAAATCAGGCGGACTCTCAGAATCCGCGAGGGGGATCCCCTGGAGATATTCACTGACCGGGACGGCGAGGTTATCCTCAAGAAGTACTCGCCTATGACGGACCTCAGTCTCTTCGCGCAGGAGTATGCAGACTCGCTGTTCGATGCTACGGGATGCATCGCGGCCATCGCAGACGATCACGAGGTTGTGGCGGTGAGCGGCGCACCCAGGAAGCTGTTCGTGGAGAAAAGGCTCTCGGAACAGGCTGAGGAGATCATGAAGTCGCGCGAGACTATAGTGTCGAACACGCCGAACGAGAACCCGGTGATCGACAATGCGGAGTTCGAGAGCCAGGTCATGGCGCCGATCTATGCTGGCGACGAACCCGAAGGATTGGTTGTTCTGATGTCCAAGGAACCGCGGCAGATGGGGCAGACCGAAGTCAAGCTGGTCGAGACGGCTGCGGCGTTCCTGGGCAAGCAGCTTCTGCAGTAAGTCGACAAGCCGGCAGCTCGCCAACTGACAGCGCCCAGGCCAGCACGAACCGGCGACAGTTGCGCAGATGCTGCGCCCGTGATAGAATGACCCTGCGCCGAAGTGGCGGAATGGCAGACGCAGATGACTCAAAATCATCCGACCGCGAGGTCGTGCGGGTTCGACTCCCGCCTTCGGCACCAAGACTCATCAACAACCCCTGTAGCAGGGATTATACATATGGCGCACGCGGCCAATGTGGCAAGCGTGCGCCATATTCGCGTTTTGCCAGGCACCAGCGGGGCCGCGGCAGAGAAGTGCTCCACAAAGGAACCGCGGCACGCATATGCCGCGGTAAGGACTGTGATGTGTGCGCGGGGCGCGTTAGGGGGCCTTGGTGAACAAGATGGCGCGATCCCATATGATCTCAAACAGCGATGGCCCAACTTGGGTGTTGACATCTATGTAGGCTCTGAACGCGATGTAGGCGTCTTTGTTGTTGTCGACTCCGAAGGCTTTCCCAGAGGGGTTTCCTGCGCTGTACGGCACAAGGACGCACGGTTCTCCGGCTCTCGCGCGCCGCGCGATCTTGTACACGTAGTAGTACTTGGAGTTCTCGTAGCCTGGAGGGAAGTAGTCGGCGGCAGAGTTCTCATATTCCGCGCTGCTGGTTCCGGCTACGCCGTTGAGCAGCTCTACGCCGTAGAAGCCGAAGTTGCTGTATATCGCTTTCCCGGTTTGCTCATGATTGACGCCGTATACGATCACGAAGTCATCGTCGCAGGCCAGCTGGAAGAAGCTTGTTCGCAGATAGGTGGTGTCTCTGTCTTCTGCCAGAAGGTCGACATCGCGGAATATGCCTGTGTAGCCCTCAGGAAGCCAGATGTCGGTGTCGAGATGCACGGGCCGCAGCTGGGCGCTGCCGTGTC
>CAYYHF010000125.1:0-7598 GCA_964471415.1 uncultured Clostridia bacterium
GCGGCAGGCGGCGCGCTTCCACTGCCTGTGCCCGCTTCCCAGTATGGCCGTGCGCCGCTGGTGGCCGTGATGGCCAGCCCGGATGTGGCGCTGTGGTATGAAGACATGGGATGGTACTATGAAGACGATCTCGACATGATCACAGAGACCGTGTCGGGTCTGGGGATCCCCGGGCTGGAGTGCGTGCTCGTAGCTGCCGATGATCTTCAGGACTTGGCCGCCGAGGCATCGCAGAGGCCGACTTTGCTGGTTCTTTCCAACGCCAGGCGGATGTCGGGCCGCCAGATGCAGGCAGTGCGGGACTTCGTCGCTGCTTCCGGCAGGGTGATTGCTACCTATCAGACCTCGCTGAAGACAGAGACTGAGGCCATGGCGGGAGAATACGGCTTCGGACTGGCTGATCTGTTTGGCGCCGAGATGGCGGGGTGGACTGGGGTCTCGCCGATGCACGATGCGATTGCGCCGGTCGGCGCAGGCAGCGAAGAGCTGAAAGCCGCGGCCGATGCCATCTGGAAAGGCGTCAAGGCTCCGGTGCAGTTGCCCGTGGCGGAAGGTATGGTTGTGAAACCCCGGCCGGGCTGCATGGTGCTGGGCCAGTGGTCCGATCGCGATGGAACACCGTCTAGATCGCTTCCGGCGAACGCTGCCATGATGCTCAACGGTTCCGTCCTGTACGTTGGAGCAGACTTGCTCTGCTGGGACATGCTGCAGGAAGAACCGGTGAGGACGCTGGTGTCCAACATAGTCGGATTTATGCTGGGGATCGACTCCTAAAGAGCCGACCGCCGAGATTGCGCCCCGAATGCCCCGACTGTTCCGACTGCTAGAAGTGGGGAAACACAGATTCGGGCGCGAACGCCACGCCCACTAGTCCCGGGCCGGTATGCGCGCCCAGCACTGGGGCGATCGCACCTACAGGCAACCAGCGGCACTGGAACACGCGGTCAAGGTTTGCGCGCAGGCGTGCGGCGCCTTCAGGGCACAGCCCGTGCATCACTTGTATTCGCATGGCCGCGCCGGCCGGGTAGATTGACGCGACTGTATTGGCAATGGCGTCTATCGCCCGGTCCAGTGTGCGCATTTGGCCGCGCGTGACGTAGGTGCCGCCAGCTTTTTCTACTCCGATTATCGGCTTAATGTTCAAAATCGATGCAACTAGTCCCTTAAGATGGCTGATGCGGCCGCCGGCGATTAGGTACTTCAGGGTCGAGAGCGTGAAGAGGGTATCAGTGACCGCGGTTATCTGCTGCAGCATGGCGACTGCTCGATCCACGCTCCACCCTGCTTTGGCGGCGCGCGCCGCCGCCTCCACGTGCCATCCTTCCGCTGCCGACAAGGTTTTCGTATCATAGATCGTCACATTCGCTTCTGGAACCATGGTTGCCGCTATTCGGGCGGTGTTCACCGTGCCGCTGAGGCCGGACGATATGTGCACCGATAGGATGTCCGGGTCAGTGCGGGCAAGATCCTGGTAGAGATCGGCTAGGTCGCCGGGAGAGGGTTGCGATGTGGTGGGCATCTCTCCGGTTTGCGCTAGGAGTTCATAGAATTGTTCGACGCTGATGTCCACTCCGCCCCGGTAGGTTCGTCCGCCAACGGCGATGGTCAGTGGAACGTAGTGAATATCGAGCCCCTCACGCTGTTCGGCGCAGATATCTGCGCCGTGATCTGTTACTATGTGCATCTGTGGTTCCTCCGACAGTTTCAGATGAACTAATACTACCACCCATCGCGCGTTCACACCAGCCGACTCTTGACGGCCGTAGCGCGATTGGGAAGGAATGAATCGCCTTGAGGTGAAACATATAGTCAGATGCTCAAATGCGATTTTTGCAGGTGGTGTATGGGTGCCATGGCATGCTGCTTACAAGCTCTTGAGAGTATCGCTGAGGCGATCGCAGAAGGCGCGCCCGGGCGAGTCGCGCTGGTAGTGCGGTCTCGAGACATGGCGGCCGGGGCGCGCCGGGAGGCGTTGTCGATGACGAAGGCCGGCGCTGCTTTCGCGATCCCCATCTACACCATAGATCGATTCGCATCGATGATCGCGCGTGCGGGGAGGGACAGGGCGGGCAGACAGCCCCGGCCCATGGGCGAACTGGAGCGGGAGATTGTCATGGGCGGTCTGTTGATGAGGCGGGCGGGCGTTGGGGAGCTGGCCGCGTTGGGTCAATGCGCCGACCGTCCGGGGGTCGCGCGCGCGTTTGCCGATGCCATCCTCCAGATGAAAGAGGCAATGGTCAGTCCCGACCATGTGGAGCGGGCGCTGTCGGGCGCAGGCTCGGGCGAGGGCTCTGACTCAAGCCTTGGCGCCGGCGGCGCGCTCGCGCCGGTCCATGCCGATTTTCTGGCTGTGTGGCGCGACTACGAAGCCTTCCTGAAAGCGCATTGCCTAGTTGACAAGGAGGATATGTGCGCTGATGCCATCGATGCGCTCCATAGCCGGGGACGGGCGGTCTTGGGCGATCTGCAGGAGGTTTGGTTTGAGCAGTTCTTTGACGCCGCGCCCATCGAGGCTGCGTTGATCGCCGCCGTGGGCCGGCTAGTGCCTGCAACGCATGTCAGGGTGACCTGTGCTGAGTGCGATGATGCGGATATGGTGCTTGAAAGGATCAGCCGTCTTGTGGCTCCGGCCGATGTCGAGGTGAACGTGCGCGCCCGCAGCGGATCGCCGCGCACCAGGACCTCGGATTTTTCCATAATCGCCGCGCCTGGACCGGCAGCAGAGGCGCGGGAGGTGGCTCGCGAGGTCAAGCGGCTGATCCTGGAGGAAGGCCACAGGCCGTGGGAGATCTGCGTTGCCAGCGCTGATTCGGCAGAGTTCATCCCGGCTTTGCTGGAGGTGTTCGCGGAGTTCGGCGTTCCGTGCGCCGCGCCCCGCAAGCGCCTGCTTTCATCGTCTATGCTTGTGCTTGACTGTGTGGCGTTGGCCGATGCAACGGCATCGCGGCATGCGGGGTTCGACTTTGTGAGGCTTCTGGCCAGTCCCTACATAGGCCCTGGGCCCGCTTACGCTGCCCGGGTCGTCAGCGCGATGAACGTCAAGGGCCTTAAGTTAACAACAACGAGATGGAAGGCGCGTTGCGCGGGGATCGATGAATGCGATGAGGCACTCGTGCTTCTTGAGACGCTCGATGAGGTGTGGAATGATGATTTCGGCAAGTCAAGGGGACTAGCAGCTCGTGTAGACGAGTTGGGCCATCTGCTCACCGCGGTCGGGGCGCCTATGTCCATTGTGGCTGACGACAACCTGGATTGGGCGGTCCAGTCGTGGGCGGCATGGGGAAGCTTCAATGCGCTTTTGGATGAGATTGCCCGGTCGGCGGAGGCGCTGGGCGGCGTGGGAAGCCAGGGGGACTGGGCGGAATTCGCCCGCATCCTCGGCACTGCGATCAGGAGGCGTTCGTTTCCGCTGGAGCGCCCTGACCCTGCAGGGGTTCAGGTTGTTGGGCCTGCAAGAGGCGCCGAAACGGAATGGCCGGTGCTCTTTCTGAGTCAAATGGCGGAGGGCAAGTTCCCCCGAAGGATGCGGCGGTCGTGGATTTTCCGGGACGATGATCTGGAGCGATTGGCGCGATCCGGCGCCCGTATCATGCTGGCGCGAGACTTCGCGGCCATGGAGAGGTTCATCTTCAACTCGGCCGTGGCCTCGGCAGACGAGCGACTCTACATAACCTATCCGTCGAGTGGGTCTGATGGAACCTCAGTAAGGCGATCCTTCTTCGTGGACGAGCTCCTGGATTCCTGGGGTGTGTCGCGCCAAGACGAGAATGCGATCACCACATTCGTATCGCCCCGAGACATTTTTCCGCGCAGGTGGAACATGGCGGCAAGCCCCGTGGAGCTGAACCTGTGCGCCCTGGCGCATGCACGGGCGCTGGACGGTCGCGCACAGGGCGGGCCGGCGATGCAGGCGGGCAACGACTTGCGGCGTGTGCGCGAATGGGGCAGGCAGAGGCCTGACCTGCGGGAGGTTGCCTCCTGGTGGAAGGAAAGGGAGGCCAGAGCGCGCGGCCACGGATACTCCGTGTTCAGCGGGCGTATCGAAGCCCGCGATTTGCAGCAGAGCCTTGGGTCGGCGCTGTTGCACGATACTGTCTGGTCTGCCGGGCACTTCGACGATTACCTGAGATGTCCGTTCGCCTTCTTCTGTTCGCGAGTGCTGGGGTTGGGCGCAGTCGAGGAGGCGCCGGACGAGCTGACTTCGCTGACGCGCGGGGCCGTGTTGCACTCTATCATGCGCGAGTTCTTTTCGGCCCATATTGGGTCGCGACTTGTTCCGTCCAAGATAGACGAGTATCGCTCCCAGATGAGCGCCATTGTCATGGAGGAGCTTGACCGGGTGGATGTTGAGGCTACCAACATGTCGGGGACGGCGTGGGAGGCATACCGAGATTCCATCCTGAGGCAGGCCATCCAGACTCTCGATGCCCAGGTAGAGCTGGCCGACAAGACCGATGGGTTCTGGAGCCCGGCTCACCTCGAATGGAGTTTCGGCCTTGCGTTGCGCCCGGGAGCGGCGCCGAGCTCGGTGCGAGAGTATCTGATCCTGCCCGGTGATGAGGCGGGCGATGCAGGCGATGCTTGCGACAGGCGCGCCGCGCGTGCCGCGCCCGGGGTCCGAGTGGGCGGTCGGGTCGATAGGATTGACGCGAGCCAGGGCGGCGCCTACGCCATATACGACTACAAGTTGGGCCGCAGCGCCAGTCTGCCCACGTTCACGCAGATCAAGCGGGCCGATCAGGTTCAGCTCGGGGTCTACATAATGGCCGTCGAGAGCCTACTTGCCTCAGAATCGGAGGAGGTGGCGGGCGCCTGGTACTACAGTCTGCGCGATAATCAAATGGCGTCCGGGGTGTGGCGTGATGACTACCACGATCAGTTTGCGGCTGCTAGGAGAAGGGGCGGGAGGCTTTCGGGCGATGAATGGCGGGAATACGTAGACCGAGTTCGGGCGTCTGCGTTGGAGGCGGCGAACCAGGCGGCGGCAGGCGTGTTCCACATCGCGCCCCAGAACCCGTCCAGCTGTGGATGGTGCGATTTCCGCCGCGTGTGTCGTATCTACATGCTCGATCTTGAGACGCTGGGCAGATCGGCTGGCGACGACAACCTGGCTGAACAGGGCTTGGGAGGTGACGGGCGTGGTTAGCTACACTCCCCAGCAGAAACAAGCCATATTCGATCTGGATCGAAGCCTGGTGGTGACAGCCGGCGCGGGATCGGGCAAGACGCGGGTTCTCGTGGGCAGGTATGTTAACATCCTCCAGGAGCAGGCTGCCGATATCGATGAAGTGATAGCCATCACCTTCACTGAGAAGGCCGCCAGCGAGATGAAGGGTCGAGCGTGGGAGGCGATAATAAAGAAAGCGAAGGAATCGAAATCGCAGCAGGAAGCGCTGTGGTGGAGAGAGCTCGCGCGAAGGCTTCAGTCTGCGCGTATCAGCACGATAGACTCGTTCTGCGCACAGCTTGTAAGGGAATACCCCGTTGAGGCTGGGGTTGACCCTGAGTTCGGCATCATGGACGAACTGGACACACACAGGGCGCTTCGGGCAGCCGCGCGCTCGACTGTGGACAAGATGCTCCAGCGCAAGGATCCCTACTTGACGGACCTGGTGGTGGAGAAGGGATTCGGCAGCGTGGCGCAGGGCCTGCTTCAGGTCTACGAGAAGATGCGCATGACCGGCCGGTCGTGGAAGGAACATTTGTCGATTTCCATGGCCAGTCTGGATCGATCTAGGGCTCTGGCAGAGCAGACACTTGATGAACTGAAGCGACTCCTGTGGATCAGCGTAGACAACCTGGAGCTCGGTCCCTTGTGGACTGAGAATGCGCAACTTGCCGTCTCCTGGCTGGCGGACGAAATCGATGCGGCCTCGGTTGCTTTGAAGCTGAAGAAACGGTCGGATGAGCAGAAGGACATAGACCGGCTCAAGTCGGTCTTGTACAGCTGCGCCATGGACGTTCATGCGCAAGACGGCGTGAATTCGGTGATAGGCGCGTGTGCGCTGATGGATGAGGAATACCGAGCTGCGCGCGGCCGCGGCGCGCTCATGGATTTCACAGGGGTTGAGTTGGCCGCCAGAGATCTGTTGCGCGATACCCCGGCCGGGGAGGCGGTTCGGAGCAGGTTCAGGTTCGTCCTAGTAGACGAGTATCAGGACACTAACAGGCTCCAAGACGAGATCATCTCGCTGATCACAGGCGAGCCACATGGCAACAGGCGGTTTGTGGTGGGTGACCCCAAACAGTCGATATACAGGTTCCGCGGCGCGGTCGTGGAGGTGTTCGAGGAGGCGGTGCGAGCCGCCAACGGCGATGCCGGCGGATTCCATCGAGTGGAACTCGGGACGAATTTCCGCTCTGTGGGGCCGCTTGTGGGTGTTACGAACGCCCTGTTCACCGGGATTTGGGGGCCCGAGCGGTTTCTGCCTGCCAACTCGCACAGAAAGCCGGCGAACCCCGAATCTCCCCGGGCTGAGCTGATGCTTGCGCATCTTGCGGGCAAGGAGGGGAGCCCTAGGGGCGAGCTGGAAGCGGAGATCGTGGCGCGGCGGATTGCCGACATTGTGGGCAACGCAGAGCGATTGGTGTGCGAAGCTTTGACTGGGGCAGACGAGCCGGGGGTGCGGGGCAGACCGGTGCGCTACGGCGACATAGCCGTGCTGCTTCGGGTGATGACTCGAGTGAAGGAGTTCGAGGCTGCCTTAGCGCGCAACGGGATCCCTTACTATGTTGTCGCGGGCACGGGGTTCTATGGAAGACCGGAGGTCATGTGGCTCACGGATCTGCTCCGGGCTGTGGACGACAGATCTGATGTGACCTCCTTGGCCGCGGCGCTGCGGTCGCCCATATTTGGGCTATCAGATGAGAGCCTGCTCAGGCTGAAGACGGCCGCCGGGCTGGATCTGGCAGTGTGGGGGGGGGGAGGCGATGGCGCGGAGCCGGGCGCGGTCGGCACGCCTGATCCAGCTGGCACGCTGGAAGGTGTAGAGCTGTCTAAGTTCCGCAGGGCGCGCCATTGCATGGCGCAGCTTGGAGCGATGGTGGGAAGGGTGACTGTGGGCGATCTGATGAAGGCCGCGATTGAGCTGGCTGGGTTCGAGGAGTACTTCGCTTTCGTCGAGGAGGGCGCGCAATCCATCGGTAACTTACGCAAGCTGGTCCAGATGGCGGAGGATGAGATGTCCAGCCGGTCCTGCTTGCGTGATTTCATAGTGGACATGGATGCTGCCATCGACCTCAGTGCCCGCGAGGCAGAGGCGGCCATGGAAGAGGAATCGGCCGACACAGTCAAGATCATGACCGTCCACAAGTCCAAGGGGCTTGAGTTTCCGGTGGTGTTCCTGCCCGAGCTGGCGAGAGAGCCTCGCAGAACCGGCGGTGGGCTGTTTGAGTATAGCCTTCCGCTGGGACTGGCAGTCCCGGTGCGGATGGGGGATGAGTGGCGCAACGATGCACGTCATTCGCAGGCTGTGTTGGATGAGATCAGGGCCGGCGATGACGACGAAGGTGAGCGTTGCCTGTACGTGGCTGCGACAAGGGCATCTGACTACTTGGTGATGAGCGCGACTCTGCCTGGTCCGGGCGCCCGGGCGCGG
>CAYYHF010000126.1:0-7563 GCA_964471415.1 uncultured Clostridia bacterium
GTTCAGCGCTCTCAGCGCCATCGCCGAACTCCCAGTGCCAGGCGATGATCTCGCCATCGTCGGTGGATTCGTCCACGAATTCGACAGGGCTTGTCACCGTAGCCGGCAACGGCGAGAAGGTGAATGCCGCAGTCGGTGCATCGTTGATGATAGTGAACGGCTCGCTGATGATCTCCGCGGCTTGGCCCGCAGGATCCGTCACAACGATCCGCACACGGAACGCATCCCCGCCCAGCCCCACACTGGCCGTGTTCCACACGCGGGAGCCAGTGTTGGCAAGGCCCTTCGCGATCTCGTTCCACTCTCCGCCTTCGCGCGACCAGTAGAGGTCTATCAGGAGTGTGTCCGCATCGTCGTCGGCATCGACCGCTGTCCATGTGATCTCGCTCACCCCGTGCAGCTCTTCTCCGCGCGCCGGCGCCGTTATGTCGCCCACCGGAGAGGTGTTGACCTTGAGCGTCACTGGGACAATCACACCGGGCTGATACGGATCGTCAGAAGTCACGCGGAGGTGTAGCGAGTATACCCCCGACGTGGCTCTAGCCGATCCGAAAGTCACAACGATGTCTTCGCGACTTCCTGGGAGCAGATACCCTGAACCAGAGTTCACGGTCAGCAGCGAGCCGATTGGAGAGAGGGCCACAGCCAAACAGTCTTCTATGTACGGCTCATTGTATGCAAGCTGAAGGCCGTCTTGGCCCGTAGCGTTCTCGATGCCAACCGTTGCGGATGTTGCGGCGCCCGTTATGCTCAGATACTGGTAGATTATCGTGCCGTTGGGTCTCAGAATCACCTGGAACGTAAAGCTACCGGTACCGGCCTTGTCGGGCACATCCTTATATTCTACTATGAACTGGTCCGCCGCGGCGTCGTAGAAGTAGTAGACATCTCCTCCGACACCGGGATTCAGGTCATCCCAGAAGACCGCTATCAGGTCGTTAGGTTTGCGTGGATCCGGAATCGGCGTGTTAGTTCGGTAGCCCCTTAGCGTACCGGCGTCGAAGCAGAGATAGCCGTTGGAGGAGATCCCGATCTGAGTCTTCAGATCGCCGTAGAACGGGAACTCGAACGGCAGCAGCGTCATCGCCCCAGTTTCATCGTCAAGCGACACGCGCCGACCGACCTCGCTGATCTCAATCCAATCGAATGAGGGTCCGCCTGCTTCTGCGCTGTCAAGCCAGACGTAACCGAACTCATCGGGGCCGCCCGCGTCTTCACGGCCCACCGAGTCGTCGAGGTTCGGAGCCGCCTTGACCGTGAAGGTCATCGGCGCTCGACCTTTGTTCGCAATCGACAGGTAAGTCTGTGACTGACCGCCCACAGGGACCGTCTGGTCGAAGGCCGATGGCGACACTTCCAGCACGGGCAGCCATTTCACCAGCACCTGAACGGTTTGGACAGACTCTACTCCGTTTTCGTCGATTGCATGGATGCCGGCCGAGTATTCTCCAAGGTCGGGATACACGTGTACACAGCTGCTTGCGCATTCGGGTTGGCTTCCGTCGCCGAAGTCCCACCATACCTGGGAAATCGGAGAGCCACCGGGCTTCACCTGCGCACTGAAGGCCACTTCCAGCGGCGGTTCGCCTATGCTGGGCGATGCCTTTACCTGACTGATGACAGGACCCGGCTGAATGCGCACTGTTACGCTTACGTTGAACACAGGGTTAATCGGGTCGTTGGTGCGTATCTCAAGCTGGGCGCGGACTTCGTCTCCAGGATGCCCCAGCTTGCCGGAGTCGATCGAGACTGCGAGCGAACACGCCTCGCCCGCAGCTACCGCGCCCTGTCTGGGTTGGATCGCGATTCCTTTCGCGGCCTTGCCTCCCGCGCCCCTCACTTCGGCGCTGAACTCCAGCTCAGCATGGCCATCGGCATTGCCCAGAATCACGTCTGCAACAGCGGTGCTTTCAGCAGGGAGGGTTACTTCTATCTCGCCGGGCGTTATTGTGGCTAGAGGAAGCATTCGCACGTCTATGTCGAAGCTCCGGGTATCTCGTCCGCCCAGCTCGTCGATGACGGTGAAGACGGCTTTGTAGACCCCCGCCTCTGTATACGTATGCGCTACATCCAGAGAATCCGCCGATTGGCCATCGCCGAAGTCCCATGTGTGGCTGATGATGGGCGTTTCGTAGGCACCGATCTCGGCGTGGAACTGAACCTCAAGAGGAGGCTCGCCGACTCGAGGCGCAGCGCTAGCTTCGCTGATGGTCGGTCGCGGCGACACACTGAGGTATACAGGCACGGCTATTTCGGGGCACTCAGGATCGTTTGTGTGAATCGCGACTTGCTCTTGGTACTGACCGGGCTCAAGATTCGAGGCGTCCACTATGATCTCCATGTCGATAGACTCTGCCGCGGCTATCGTTCCGTACTTGGGAGCCCAGCTGAGCCAGCCTGAAACCAGGCCGAGTCCGGTCTCGACTAGGTAGACGCTGTTGTTTTCGCGCGATCCGAGCCACAGGCTGCCGTCAGCATCGAACTCAATTCCCACGCCTGTATTGGCTAGTCCCGCAGGGTGCTCAAATTCGCTGATCACACTGTGTGAACTCGCGTCTACCAAGTACACCATGCTTGGATTCGCATTGGTAGATATGGCCAAGACGTCCGCTCTCGGGTGATACGCCAGCCCCACTAGGCTCAGCGCGGCAGACCACTGCTCTATGACCTGCCCCGGCCTGGCCCAACTGGGTCCCTGTATGTGGTAGACGGTACCGCCCAAACCGCCGATGTAGAATGTGTCGTCCTGCGGCTTGTAGGCTAGACCTCTTTGGGATGTACTTGTCCAGGGACCGGACGTGATACTCATCTTGACTTCGCCTGTATCCGGATCCATTCCGTATATTCCGTAGTCGCCGCCGGGATGGACCTGCCATATCAAGTCGTGGTTCTCATCATAGGCCATGTCGGCAGTCCAGTCGACCGCCCACGGCATGTTCCAGTTCTTGCCCGTCTGCACCCCAGTGGGGCTGACAACGTAGGTCTGCCTCAGCTTGGAGTCTGAGATGAGCACCTCGCCTGTCTTCTGGTTCACGCCTATGCCCCATACAAACTGCACAGGCGCAGGACACGGCCAGGTCGTGAGCACATCTCCAACGCTTGCGGAACCAATGTCCAGGCCAGCCTGCCTGACCGCGTTGGGCGTGAGCTGCGCCGTGCCGAAAACCAACTTGCCCGGCCCGGCGTTCATCAGGTTGAGCGAGCCGGACGCAGATTCGCCCTCGGCTGCGCGTATCCGCACTTGGCTTGGCGACCAGCTCACAGAGGGCAATTCCTCAACACGCACAGTGACTTCAGACGCGGCCTTGTACCCATCGTTGTCTATGGCGTGGAACTTGGCCGTGTATACACCTTCCTGGGAGTACGTATGGTGTACCACGAACTCGTGCACCGGGGAGCTCCCGTCTCCGAACTCCCAATACTTGTCCACTATCGTGCCATCTCTGTCGCTTGCAGCCGCGACGAACTCAAACGCCGTTGTGACCGGCCCTTGCTTGGGATTCACGCCGCATGCGGAGATAACCGGGCTCTTGTTTGGGGTGACCGTAACGTGTACCGGCACAGATACAACCCGACCTCTGGGGTCGTTGGTCCCGATCTCCACGGCCCCCATGAGCTCTCCGCTGCCGATGAATGTCGTATCGAAAGACACATCCACATTCATGCTCTGGCCCGGCGCCAGAACCCCGCTTGCGGGACTGACCGAAAGCCATGGCGTAGGTTGGATCCTGATCGCCAGTTCATCATGCAGGTATCCTGCCTGCTTAAAGAGGACCTGTAAGCCTTCGCTTCCATCGTGGTTCTCGATCCCTATTACGCTCTCGGCTGCGTGTCCTGCCCGACCGTATATTAGCTCCTTATACTGATAGACTATGGTTCCATCCGGATATAGTATGACCTGGAATGTGTGCGATCCACTGTTTAGCCACATGGGAAGCTTATGATACTCTACTACGAAACGGTCGTTCTCTGTGTCTTCGTAGCAGTATACGCCGCCCTTCGGGTCGGAGATATTCTTAGGATCCAGCCTAGCCCAGTAGGCGGCGATCAGCCCGTCCGGCAGGTTCGGCGAAGGGATAGGCGCAGGGTATGATATGTAGCCTTTGTTCACGTCGAAATACAGCAACCCGTTAGCGCCAACGCTGATGGTCTGATGCCGTCTGCCGTAGAAGGGGAACTCCCAAGGGAGGTCGACGATCACTCTGTCGTCGTTTTTCATCCCTGTCAGCTTGGTTCCAACTTCCGTTATGTCCACCCAATCGTACTGGGGTCCGCCCGGTTCGTCGCTGTCTTGCCATATGTAGGTGAACCTGTCGGGCCCGCCGAACCCTTCGGGAATCTGAGCTTCGCTGGAGTCCGCCCCTAGAGTCTCGACAACGTTCACCGCGTTCACCGTGAAGACCAGATCCGCCGTTCCAGCATTAGCTATGGTAACGATGTCTGAGCGAGTTCTGTGGGCACGAACCGCGAGATCAAGAGACGGCGGAGTTACCGTGGCTTTCGGCGCAGGCTTAACCGTGACAACCACACTCTTCGATGAGCTCAGGCCATCGTTGTCGGCGATGGTCAACTCTGCGCTGTAAATGCCCTCGCGTTCGTAGGTGTGGACAGGGGTCAGTGTTCCGGATGCTCTGCTTCCATCGCCGAAGTCCCACTCGATGCCCGCAATGGACCCCTCGCGGTCATAGGCGCTGGCAGAGAACTTCACCTCGAGGGGAGGGTCTCCCACGCTCGGATCGGCCGCGATTGACTCTATGACTGGAGGATTGAGAGCATGTACGTGCAAGCGTGTTCCTATTTCTATAGCTGGTTTTCGGAGGTCGTTGGAATTCACGATGAGTGTAGCTTCGTGGAGCCCATGAGGAAGCTTGTGAGCCGAAAACGTAATATCCACATCCTGGCTTGCTCCTGGCTCAATAGCACCCGCGCGCGGGTTCGCGCTCACCCAGAGGGGCATGAACACTACGCTCAAGTTGTCACGTACGTAATCATCCCTGTACACAACCTGAAGGCCATCGGCGCCGGTTGAGTTTTCGATGCCCACCGTGGCGATCTTGGTTACTGACCCCATGTCGAGGTAGTTGTACCGGATGAGCCCATCGGGAGTCAGAATGATCTGGAATGTGTAGGGACCGCCTGCCGGGCTTATCACGAAGTTCTGGTAGACCTCCTGGAACTGTACAATGAACACATCTTCGCTGGCGTAGTAGTAGACCCTCCCTGTCTTAATAGAGGGATTGAGATTACACCAGAAGGCCGCTATCAGATCATTGGGCAATGACGCTGTGGGAATCGGCCTACCGGTCGAAGATATCTTCCTTCCGAATGTAAGGTACCCTTCGGAAGATATCATGATATTGTCCCACGTCTTGCCGTAGAACGGGAAGGCGAAAGGCAGATCTACTATCTTCCCGTCATTGCCCCCCATGTCGAGATCAGTGCCTACCTCGGAGATATCCCGCCATTCAAATTCGGGCCCCGCGGGATGGTCGCTGTCAATCCAGACATAGCCACTACCATCGGGCCCCCCGAATCCGTCAGGCCGATAGCCGAAGCTGCCTTCGAGGCCCGTATTTCCTCCTATCCTAACGTCTATGGAGTAATTTAGGGTGCCTATGCCCGAATTGCCTATGGTAAGCCGCTGTGTTTCGGTCTCTTCCCATCTTAGGGCTGATTCAAACGATTTCGGGCTTACTCCTATCTCCGGCGCGTATGTGACATAGATCGCGACTGAGGCAGTCCTCTCATATCCACCATCGTTCACAACATGGAAAGTAGCCTCGTAGACCCCTTCTTCTTCGTAGATATGTGTGGCGTCGAACTCGTGGACCGGCTCGCTGCCATCGCCGAAGTCCCACCAAGCATCGGCGATATAGCCGACAGGGGCGGACGCAATAGCCCCGAACAGGACGGTAAGGGGCGGAGGTCCTATCGTGGGCTCTGCGACCACCGAGCTGATGATCGGCAGCAAAGGCCGATCTAGAGCCCTGGCGGCGTTGAGCCTGCCGCCCGTGACCGCCTTCTCCTCGAAAGACGGGTTCTTGTCGACTGTGTCGAGGATCACGTCCCTGATGGTCAGGTCGCCGGGCGTCCAGCCCGTAGCTTCCGGATACTGCGAAAGCCCGGGATACTTGCCTATCAACAGCGCAGCAACTCCGGTGACGTGCGGCGTAGCCATCGAAGAACCATAGGAGAACCCGTATGCCTCTTTGGGAGGCTCTGATGGGCCCGGCGGCGGATCCGGGGGAATCGTGGAGAGAATGTAGCCGCCTGGAGCAAACAGATCGACGCTTGTCGCTCCGTAGTTGGTTCCCCACCAGCCGGGATAATCGCATGGTTCATCATTTTGCATGCTTGCTGCCACGGCGATTATGTTCGGGCAGTCGTAGCTTGACGGATAGTGAGGCACGATGTCGTTGTTGACGCCGCTGTTTCCGGCCGCGGCTATGAAAAGCATTCCCGAAGCCTCAATGGCGTCCTTCAAAGCCTGGTTGTATCCTCCGCCGCCCCAGCTGTTTGTGGTAACGCGCGCGCCGTTCGCAGCCGCGTAATGGAGGGCGAGTACCGCATCGGAGGTGTAGCCGCCCTCAGGACCGATGAATTTCAGGCTCATGATCTTGACGTTCCAGTTGATGCCGGCTACGCCCTTGGCGTTGTCGGTCATCGCGCCTACCGTTCCGGCAACATGTGTACCATGATTGTCGTTGAGGGAACCGTATTTGTCTCGTTGATACGGATCCCACACTGTATCGTCGTCGTTGAAAAAGTCCCACCCATAGACATCGTCGATGTATCCGTTGCCATCATCGTCTATTCCGTTGCCGGGGATTTCCCCCGGGTTGATCCAGATATTCGCCGCTAGGTCAGGGTGATAGATGTAGCACCCTGTATCGATTACCGCAACAACCACTTCGCTGGATCCGGTATGAATCGCCCATGCCTCCGGCATGTCGATATCGGCATCGTCTACAGGGCTCCCAGGCATACGCGGGTCCTTGTAGCCCGGCGCGAGATCTTCGTTATGTAGGCCCCACATCCTGCCAAAATGGGTATCGTTGGGAATCACCGGGGCCTGAGAACGATAATGCAAGAAGTCTTTTTCAGCGTAAAGTATACCCGGGGCAACACTCAGCCTGTCTACAGCTGTGTCAGGCGCGTGGCCCTCGGGAAGCTCCACAACGCCGATCCTTGCGCCGTTGGGAAACGCCGCTGTAGCCTTGAAGTCGGCGACTCGGCATAGTGAGTATCCCAGGCTCTGTATGGAGTCGGCCGCGGCCTCCGCGGTGACCACATCCGCGAACCTGACTATCACCCTACTCGGATGGTACACCTCTGGCCCGGGCTGCCATCCGCCGATGAGTTCCGCGGATATGGCCTGGGCATTGACTCCTCCGAGGAAAGCGCATGCGACAGCCGTCAAAACAGCGACTGTGAATACGAGAACCAGAGCTTTTTTCCGACCACTCGACATCTGTTCCGATCTCCCCTTTCGGTAGTGCATCTGTAGTGCGAGCGCGCAACTTGCAACTCTCTCCGAGGGCGCGCGATTTTTTGTCTTTCCCT
>CAYYHF010000127.1:0-7555 GCA_964471415.1 uncultured Clostridia bacterium
TCCGTCCAGGTGACGCCGTGCGTTGGGACGAAGGTGGCAGGGGTCGACCTGGGCCAAGATAGTTGCCGACCAGCCTGGGGCGCCTCCCAGGAATACTCGGACTTGAGAGTCCGGGGAGGATGTCAAATGGATGTGCTGCGAGAGAGAAACACGTTCATTCTCCTGATTTCTTCTGTGGCGCTATCCCTATTCCGCGGAGCCGTTGCGTGGATACTGCCGTTGCATCTTGCGAGAATGGGAGGCCCGGTTCTTCTTGGGGTGTGCTTCGCGGCTGCAAACATCGACGATACAGTCATAGCGTTTGTCGGCGGTTTCCTGGGAGACAGATACGGCAGAAAGCCGGTCGTAATCGCATCGACCGCTTTCTACTCAGTTGGCTGCCTGTTGCTCGCGGTATCGTTCTTGTCGAGCGGCTTGGCGAGCCGGGTGATCGTGTTCCTGGCGACCATGTGCCTTTATGGGATGAGCGGGGTCTCCTCCGGCCCTGGCGGCCAATGTATTCCTAGAGGAAACGTTTGAGGCGAAAGGCGGCGATCGGCTTCCGTCTCTCAAGGAGCACGTGCGCATGACTATGGGCATGATACGGAGCGCCCTAGTAACAACCTTCATCCCGCTTGTCGTGATAGTAACATGCAACGGGCTTGCCCACGGGATTAGCGGGAACTACTATCCTCCATACCTGAGCGCCTCGTTGAATCTGAACGAGGCCGCCATAGGCACTATCTACTCCGTCATGGCCGTAGTCCAATCGCTTCTGTTTCCACTGGCGGGTTGGTTTTCCGACCGTTTCGGGGTAGCGGCCGCGCTGGCCCTCGGCAATGGCGGCGCCGGGCTCGCTGTGCTCTTGTTCGCATTATCGCCGTGGCGCTCTGTGGCTGTGCCGGCCACGATCATCTCTGGAGGACTGGGGGTCTTTCACGAGATCGGACGGAGTGTGGCTATTGCCAGGTCGTCAAACCGCAGCTTCAGGTCAACTCTCTACGGTGGCATGAATGCCCTGTGGAATGCGATGTTCGTCGTGGGGCCGTTCATTGGCGGCATGCTATACGCGGCCAGACCCGTGCTGCCTTTCATCACGGCGGCAGTGCTGCTGCTCATCACCACCGCTCCGGTTCTGGCCCTGCGGCGTGCGGCGGGATCTGTCGACACTCAGCCTACCAACATACAAGGGCAGGCGTGACCGCCCCTATCTCCACGCGATGTAGTCGCCCGGCGTCAACACTCCTCCGACTCCTCCGGATCGCTTAGCCTCACGTCTATGCCGCTATACAGGCAATAACGGAAGGACCTGCACCTCTCCTGTCGCGATGCTCACCATGCTGGTCTCGCTGCCCAGCTGCGGTCGGCTACAGCATGCGGATTCCTGCCTCCATGATCTCGCGCGCTATCGGGTTGTTCTCGGTGAAGTCCGATGTTAGGAACGCGTGTGGTTCGATGCGCGTATCTACCTCGCTGCGCAACTTCATCAGCGCAAAGGTGTCGTCTACTATGTCTCCAGTCAGATCATCAGATACTACCGCGATATCGATATCGCTGTCTTCGTCATGTTGACCTGTAGCGTAGGAACCGAAAACATAGAGACTCTGAAGAGTCAGCACTGTGCGTAGTGCATCGGCATACTTGCGCCCGATGTTAATCAGCATTTCTTGAGTAACCCTATCAGCCATGTCCTCAGCTCCTCGATTTCTGCTATGCGTTCAGCGGTGTACACCCGCGTGCACTTGCGGTAAAAGGTCTGCTGGTAGTCGGGATAGCGGGCGGCAACGTTGAACGTGGTGATCAGATCCAACAGGTCCTTCTGCCGCTGGGTCATTCCGATTCTGCCCTTCTCCGCTAGTAGCAGCAAGTCATGAGAACGAGGAACACTTGTCCCCTCGGGCTGACACGCGACAAGTGTGGCTTTCGGCAACTTCTCAATGACCAAGTGCCCATGCACAGCGACCAATGGTAGTCGCCTAGCGTGTACATTATGTCTCACGTTCCGCATGCAACCCATATTCACCCTCCCCCGAGCGGATACTGACGACACTCCGCAGGCTGTCCGCAGTCTGCGCGAGAGCAGGATTTCGATCTTCGCCTGCAGGAGACGGTACTCCGGATGCAGAACGTTCTGCCCGAAGAACTGGGAGTGTACGGCACGGCCAGTCTGGTGCTTGCCGTGTTGCTGAAAGGAGTGTTGTCGTGCATGGACAGACTTGACCTGCGCAAACAGCTCAAACACGTGTACGATCCGTCCGCCAAGAGGGTGGAGGTCGTGGACGTGCCTGAGCTCAAGTTCGCTGTGGTGGACGGCGCAATCGAGCCTGAGTGCGCACCCGGGAGTTCACCCGCGTTTCAGCAGGCTATCGAGGCGCTTTACGGCATCTCCTTCACCCTCAAGTTCGCCTCGAAAGAGCGGAGCGAAGACCCCATCGACTACTCAGTGATGCCTCTTGAGGCACTGTGGTGGGCCGAGGACGGCCAGTTCGACATATCACAGCCCGGCAACTGGAAGTGGACGGCGATGATAATGCAGGCGTTCCACGAAGTGCTGCGCATGCAGACAATGCATATCGGCCCATACAGCGAGGAACCAGCCACTCTGGCCAGGATGGATGCATTCGCGAAAGAGAACGGCTACGTCCTCTGCGGCAAGCACCACGAGATATACCTTGGCGATCCGAGGCGCTCGGCTCCGGAGAAGCTAAGGACCATATTGCGTCATCCGATACAGGCTGACCGATAGCAGGAAGGAAGGTCTTGCAATGCTCGAGTTGCCAGAAGCGATTGTTATCGCAGAGCAAGTGCGTACTGCCCTCAGGGGCAAGCGGATCAGGAGCGTCACGGCAAATCAGTCGCCGCACAAGTTCGCATGGTTCTACGGTGATCCAGACAACTACAACAGCCTGCTCAGCGGCCATACCATTGGGGGCGCCATGCCTTGGGGCGGCATGGTGGAGATATCGGCCGGCCCCGCGCGGATTCTTCTCGGGGACGGCGTCAGTCTGCGCTATCTCCCCATCGGGGAGAGGCTGCCGTCGAAGCATCAGCTCCTCATCGAGTTCGACGACTCGTCTTCACTCGTCGGTTCTGTGCAGATGTACGGAGGACTGTGGGCGTTTCCTGCCGGCGAATTCGACAATCAGTACTATCTGGCGGCCAAGCAGAAGCCCTCGCCGCTGACTGACGAGTTTGACTACGCCTATTTCCGATCCCTGCTGGAAGGCGAAAAGCTCCAGTCCCTGTCCGCAAAGGCATTCCTCGCGACCGAGCAGCGAATACCCGGCCTTGGCAACGGAGTTCTGCAGGACATCCTGTGGGCTGCTAGGATTCACCCGAAGCGAAAAGTGGCAACGCTATCCGATGAGGAGTTGCGCGCCCTGTTTGGGTCGGTGAAATCCGTACTTCATGAGATGGCAGCGCGAGGGGGCAGGGACACCGAGCGCGATCTGTACGGTCGCTCCGGAAGTTACAGGACAGTGCTAAGCAGGAACACGGTGGACACGCCATGTCCGGCGTGCGGGACCACCATCAAGAAGGAAGCATACATGGGCGGGAGCGTGTACTACTGCGGAGGGTGCCAGCGGCCTTAGGCTCTCGGATAGGCTCCGTTTGGGCTTCGTTCTCAGGGTAGTCTCAGCACGGAGCTGATGAGTCTCTGTTTCCGTACGCGCGGACGCTCCACACGGTGACTAGTGCAATACGCACTCAGCACTAACAAGACTATGCCCAGACCGGTGCGGAACCCCTGCACGACATCGGGTATCAGGACAAATCGGCGGAGCCCAAGCGGAACAACGGCCAGGAGCAGGCCCAGACGCAGATACCAACTCGCTTTCCTTGTCATCTACATGGCCTCCTTGAACAGGGGGTTCGTGAGGATCTTTCAGTGATAACTCCCCTCTGCTGAAACCGGATCGCCTCCATTGTACCACATCGCTGCTGAAAGGCGGGTCATGCGTGCTGTGATTGCGAATTGTGATTGCCGATGCACTGCGATGTGCATCGGGCCTGCGCCGGTCGGAGATTCCGGACACAGAAGCGCCTGTACGTTCGTGGTGTACATGGTAGAATCGAACTATGAGCGAAAAGGGGTAGATCGCATTGGGACTGATCGATATCGTTCGGAGGCAGAGTGCACCCAAACCGTGGGCTGAAGGCGAGAAGATTCCGTGGAATGACCCGGACTTCAGCAGACGAATGCTTAAGGAGCATTTGTCTCAGGCGCACGATGCCGCCAGCCGCCGTTTCGAGATCATCGATGAGCATGTTGAATGGATACATAATCAGGTTTTGAGGGGCAACCCAACACGGATTCTCGACCTTGGCTGTGGCCCCGGGCTCTATACAGGTCGACTGGCAAGACTCAGCCATTGTTGTGTAGGCATTGACTTCTCTCCGGCATCTATCGCTTATGCTCGAGAGCAGGCTGAGGAGGCGGGTCTCGAGTGTACGTATCTCGAGCAAGACATCCGCACAGCGAACTATGGCGCCGAGTACGGACTTGTGATGCTGATCTTCGTGGTATTCAGCAGAAGAGGGGCTGTTCTCGAGTGGGCCGCACCTATGCCTTCAAGAGAGTCTCTGGGATGCCGATCACAATGTGGCGATTGAACGTTACTGCGTCATCGATGCTGCGACAGGCAAAGTGACCTGCAGTTCATCGAGTATGCAGGCTTATACGAACGAAGAATACCAGCTGCTCTTGGCTGAATGCGGATTCGACCGAATAAAGCTCTATCCGTCTTTGGGCGCAGGTGCAGACGGTCCACAAGGGGATTTCATATCTATCCTCGCACAAAAGCGCTCGGGCTAATGCTGCCTGCAGAGGTCGCGCTTGACTCTCCCATAGCTGGAGGGTATATGCTGGGAATGCGATCGCGGTCAGGTTGTTCCCACGAGGCGCCTTGGGGGTGTTCAAGATGCTCAAGGTCGGCGATTTCTCCAGACTCAGCCTGGTTTCTGTCAAGGCCCTGCGGTACTACGATGAGCTGGGATTACTCAAACCCGCGCGCGTGGACGAGTTCACAGGCTACCGCTACTACACGGCTGAGCAGTTGCCTCGGCTGAACAGGATTCTTGCGCTGAAGGACTTAGGTTTGTCGTTGGAACAGATCGGAGCGCTTCTCAACAAGGGAGTGTCCAGCGAGGAACTGCGTGGCATGCTTAGGCTAAAGCGGGTCGAGGTTGAGGAGCGAATCGATGAAGCCCGTGCGCAGCTTGCGCGTGTCGAGGCCAGGTTGAGGCAGATTGAGAAGGAAGGTGGGTTCCCCATGTATGAGGTGGTTCTGAAGAAGCTACCCGCACAGAACGTGGCGGCAATACGGAAGGCTCTGCCCAATTACGGGCAACTCAATACGCTGTTCGGCCAGCTGTTCGGCTCCATCTGGGGCAAAGTGAAGTTCGCTGGTCCCACCATAGCAATCTATCATGACCCGGAGTTCAAGGAAGAAGACGTGGATGTGGAAGCAGCAATTCCCATAGAAGGGACACTGCCGGCTGGTGGGCCGGTTCAGTCCAGGGAACTGCCGGGCGGCCAGATGGCGTGTGCCGTATACCATGGCCCCTACGAAGGGATTGGCGAAGCGTACAACACGGTCATGGCATGGCTGGAACCCAATGGCTACCGAGTAGCCGGTCCGGTACGCGAAAACTACCTGCGCAGCCCTGGCGACACTGATGACCCTACGCAGTTCGTTACCGAAATCCAGGTGCCGGTGGAGAAGGCATAGGCGGAAAGTGTAACCGGAGGGCGTGTGTGAGAACACGCCCTCTGGCACGCTATGACTCTGCCGCTACTGGGCGGTGTTCAGCCGCCAGTAGTTCGGATTCTTGACGAGCCTGATCTGCCTGCCTGGCGTGTATTCCTTGAGCATGAATGGGCCGACGCCGATGAGTTTGGTGAGCCCTTTCACTGTTGGGTGTGGCTCCTTCCACGGCTCGAAGGTTCCGTAGTCCTTGACGTCTTTCCAGATGTGCTTGGGCAGAATCCACAGATCGTTCAGGTTGTACAGCTGCCAGCAGTTGTGATTGCGGAAGTACACCTTCACGGTGTGACGATCCGGCGTCTCCACTCTCTCTACGTCTGCGATGAGCCAGTATTGACGTGAATCATATGCTTCACTGTACGCCTCACACAGGTAGTCAATGGTGAACTTGACATCCTCGGACGTAAGCGGCGTGCCATCGTGCCAGTTGACGCCGTCCCGTAGGCGCCATGTGACTACAGTCGCTGGTTCGCCGTTCCAATTTGTCCAGGCGCCCACTTCCCAGCCCTCAGCGAGCCAAGGCTCGTCCTCAATCGTCTCAGGGTGGATTTCGATGAGCCTGTCCATTATCCAGCTCAACACCTCGTCGCCAGTGCCGCGGTCATCGCAGCACGGGTTGAGCGACCCGGGTTGGCCGAGGAGCGGCCAGCGAACGGCGCCGGCGCCGCCCTTAGGGTTCCTGATGTTCAGCTGCGTCCACTTGTTGCTGCAACCGATATCATATCCACTCGCGGGAACGTATCCCGTCACCCTGTCCTTGCGGAACGCGTCAATACGCGGGGTAGAGCACAGCATGACATGCGGCTGCTTTTCGGCCAGTATGACCTGCGCATCTAGGATGGCATGCCTAGCGGCGGCAAGGTCAGTGGGCTTATTGACTTCATCCAGCAACCTGTCGAGCCGAGCATCGCGAATGCCCGCCAAGTTCTGGCCATGCTTGCGGTCCTGGGATGAATGATAGTAAGCGCAGAGATCGTCCGCAAGCCGGCCTACCAAGCCTGAGTAGATGCACATGTCGAAGTCGTGCGCATCGAGCTTGTCCCGTAATGAGTCCCATCCGCAGGGCTCGTGCGTCACCGGAAGGCCGATGGCACGGCATGAGTCTGCGATCATCTTGCCGGCTTGGAAACGACCTGGGTCATATCCCGCGGGAACAGTGAGGAGCTTGATTCCCCTCATGGCCTTGCCAGTGTTGGGGTCGATCCGTACCTTCGTTTTCGGGTCAAGCTTGTACCCTGCCTGATCCAGTGTGGACTGGGCCTTTGCCGGATCGTACGTCAGGAAGGGCGCGTTTGCGTTGTAGAACGGACTCCATGGCGGAACCATTGTAGAGAGGGGCCGCACGCTGCCGTTGAACGCCTGACGCGCTATGGCATCGCGGTCGACTACACACGCAATCGCCTGGCGGACTGGGTCCGCACTGAGCGGTTCACGTCTCATGTTGAGAGCCAGGAATTGGGCGGATGTTCCGTTCGTCATGACGATATCAGCGTTGCGGTTGGACTTGAGCCTGTCGATGAGCTGCGCGGGCCCTCGAAGACCGGGGAGCGCGTCGATGTCGCCGCGTTCGAAGGATATCACCATCTGGTTGATGTTTGGCACAAGAGGCATGATGATCTCGTCTGCGCGCGGACCGCGCAGATCCCAGGCTGAACTGGCCTCGGACGGCATCGGGCCGCAGGCCATTACTGCGAGGAGCGCGACCAGGATGGGCATGAATACTCTTTTGGGGGTCATGGTATGTCCTCCTCCTAGACGGGGAATCTTGATATGCTATCGAGCCATGATCCATCGCCCTTGCCCGGAAC
>CAYYHF010000128.1:0-2121 GCA_964471415.1 uncultured Clostridia bacterium
GGGGTGAGGCAGTGCTCCACATAGTAGGCGGGAGTGTGTATGACCCTGCAAATGGCGTGAACGGCGAGGTCCGCGACATATACGCGGCCGGCGGCAAGATCTGCGATGGGAAGAGGGGGCTCGGCGTCGATGGGGACGGAAGCGCCGGCGAACGCGCGGACCTGATAGACGCCCGAGGTATGGTGGTCATGGCGGGCGGTGTGGATCTTCATTCGCACATCGCAGGGCCAAAGGTCAACGTAGGCCGCACGCTTTGCCCGGGCGACCATCGCATGGACCCTGTGCCGCGCCTTGGATCCATGCGTGGCGGTGTAGGGCATGTGGTGCCGTCCACCTTCGTCATGGGGCGCCGCTATGCCGAGATGGGCTACACCACGGTCATGGAGGCCGCGGCCCCCCCCATGGAGGCCAGGCATGTCCATGAAGAGCTGGATGACATACCCATGCTCGATACGGGTATGCTGCTGCTCATGGGCAATAACCACTTTGTGCTGAGTTTGATAGATGAGGGCGATAGGGAAAGGCTCGCAGACTACATTGTGTTCCTGCTTGGCTCCACCGGAGGCTACGGCATCAAGGCGGTGAACCCGGGCGGCGGAGTCAACTGGAGGCGGCGCGGCAATGTGGGCGGGCTGGACGATGCCATCGATGGCCATGACATCACCCCGAGGCACATAATCGATGCTTTGATCGATGCGAACGAGGAATTGCGCCTTCCGCATCCGGTCCATCTTCACTGCAACAACCTGGGGCAGCCCACCAGCGCAAAGACGACTCTGGACACCATGCGACTAGCCGATGGGCGTCCACTTCACATAACGCACCTCCAGTTCAACGCGTATGGGCCCAAGAAGGGCGCCCCGTTCGCCTCGGGCGTTCAGCCGCTGGCGGACTACGTGAACAGTCACCCCAACATCTCAGTCGATGTGGGGCAGGTGGTTTTTGGGCCGGCCGTCACCATGACGGGCGATGCGCCCTTTCAGCACAGCATGCTCAAGCTGACCAAGGATCGCTGGACCAACAAGGAGATCGAGATGGAGACGCAGTCGGGGGTGGTGCCTATTGCCTACAGCAAGAACACCTACGCAGGCGCGACACAGTGGCTGGTAGGCATGGAGATCTTCCTGCTCATGGAGGACCCGTGGCGAATCTACTTGACCACAGACAGCCCCAACGGCGGCCCTTTCACGGCGTATCCATGGGTGATCAGACTGCTCATGGACCGCGCCTACCGCGAGGAAATGGCCAAGACGCTGAACAAGAGGGCGCTCGAAGCCAGTCGCCTGCTGGAACTTGAGCGCGAGTACACTCTCGAAGAGATAGCCATAATTACGCGAGCGGGTCCCGCCGCCCGCCTCGGGCTGCGCAACAAGGGTCACCTGGGCGTGGGGGCGGACGCGGATATCGTTGTGTATGAGCCGTGCAGCGATTACGAGGCCATGTTCGCGCGGCCTCGCTATGTCATAAAAGGCGGCCGGGTAGTGGTCAGAGACGGCCGCGCGGTCCAAGAATGCTTCGGACGGAGGTTTCTGCCGGACCTTCCGGCCCGAGATGATGTGACCTGCTGGCTGGCGCCGGAATTCGCCAAGCTCTACACTGTGTCGTTCAGCAACTACCCCATAGACCCAGAGCGGTTTGAGGCATGTGAGGTGGTACCATGCAGATAGACGGGGTGTGGATAGACAACGCAGTCTCCGAAGCCTACGACCTTGTGGGAACCAGGGCGCAGATCACCGCGGACAGCCTTGAACTGGCCTGCGCTGCGGCGACGAACCTCACGGGCTTCGCTACATCGATAGCGGCGTGCGGGTGCGAAGCGGGAATCGAAGGGACCATGCGCAACGAAGTAGGGCCCAACGCGGCCGGACCCGGCATGCCCACGCCCGATGGGCGCCCGGGCGTTGCCGTGTTATTCTTCGCCTCATCGCAGGAGAACCTTCGAGCGCAGCTTGCAGCCAGGATCGGTCAATCCGTGATGAGCTGCCCGACCAGCGCGTGCTACAACGGGCTCGAGTCCGAAACTCAGATCAGTGTAGGAACCGACCTCAGGTTGTTCGGCGATGGTTGGCAGAGCGACATCGCGCTGGAAGGCAATCGCTATTGGCGTATTCCTGTAATGGA
>CAYYHF010000128.1:2221-7552 GCA_964471415.1 uncultured Clostridia bacterium
GGCAGAGCGACATCGCGCTGGAAGGCAATCGCTATTGGCGTATTCCTGTAATGGACGGCGAATTCGTGGTCGAAGCCGCGTTTGGCTGCAGGGACGGGATAGGCGGCGCCGACTTCGTGATTTGCGGCGAGACCCTGGATGCAACGCTACGGGCGGGCCGCGATGCCGTGGGCGCCATTGCGAAAGTGGCAGGAGTGATTCTGCCTTACCCTTCCGGAATGCGCAGGAGCGGTTTCCGCATTGGGTCGCGCTACAAGTCGGAGCCCGTGTCGACCTGCGCGTCTTTCTGCCCCACTCTGCGCCACCGGGCGGAGTCATCTCTTCCTGACGGGGCTCACGCTGCAGTGCAGGTGGTAGTGAGCGGTTTGGGGATCAAGTGTGTGGAGGATGCGCTTCGCGCTGGAATCGCAGCTGCATGCCGCGGACATGGGATTTTGCGCATAACCGCTGTCGGCCACGATGGGAAAGTCGGGCCGCACAGACTGGAACTGCACAAGGTGATGCAGCCGCCGGGCTCGGACGCATCGAGTGACGAGGAGTCGTGAAGATGGGGTGGCTGCGCCTTGCGCTCAAGCAACCGCCGATGGCGCCGCTTGAAGCGGAATGCATTTCGCCCACGGGGTTTTGGGGCAAGTCAACGGATGAGATCAGACGGCTTCCGCTTCTCTACGGCCGGGAATGTGTAGAGCTTGGAGAGTTCTTCGATGTGCAAGGCGGCTCGCCGGCGGACGGCTCCCAGGCCCAGCGGGTTGTGGTGGAAGGCGACCTTTCCAGAGTGAAGTATCTGGGATTTGCTATGGATCGGGGGACCCTCAGCATAAGGGGGTCGGCCGGGATGCATCTCGGAGAGCGAATAGCAGGCGGCGCTATCGAGGTGGAGGGCAACGCGGACGATTGGGTCGGCGCCCAGATGAGTGGGGGTATGATCCGCGTTCGAGGCGATGCGGGGAATCTGGTCGGCGCCACTTTGCCCGGAGAGAAACAGGGCGCGAGCGGCGGATGCATTCTGATCCACGGCGATGCGGGCGGCGAGGTGGGCGCGTCGATGTCGGGCGGGCTCATCGCGGTTGCGGGCGATTGCGGCCGCTTTGCCGGAGTTGGTATGAGCGGAGGCATTTTGGCGGTCTGCGGCAACGCAGGTCGGCGCGCCGGCGCAGGCATGACCGATGGCGTCTTGGTCTGCGCGGGCGATCTGGAGTTGCTTCCGACATTCGCCTACAGCTGCGATTACCGTCCCGTCTTTCTGAGACTTGTGTGGGAGCGCCTCAGGCGCATGGGCCTGGAGGGTTGGATTCAGCCGCGGCAGGTGAACGGGCTGTACAGTCGGTATGTGGGAGATGCCAATGATCGCGGCAAGGGAGAGATCTTGCTTTGCCAAACCGAGGACAATGCCTAAATGAGAACGCTCGGGCGGTTGTGGGCAGAATCCTGGCCTCCCGCGGATACCTTGGCGTACATGCGGTGTCCATTCCCGGACGGGCTAATCTGGTGGACATGGGGGCACGGTGCCCGGGGAGCGCCGAGTCCGGATTTTTGCTGGCGGAGGCGTGCCTTGGCGGGCTCGGCCGAGCCGGGATGACCTGGGTGTCGCTGGAAGGCTCGCGGCTTCCCGGGGTGAAGGTGGACGTGCGCACGCCCGCCCTTGCCTGCCTAGGCTCGCAGTATGCGGGCTGGTCGATCCCGACCCAGGGCTGCGTGGTCATGGGCTCGGGGCCCGCTCAACTCCTTGCTGCCGGCGCCGCTGGCGGTCCGTCTCGACTGCTCGACTACTCCGAGGAATCCGATGTGGGGGTTTTGGTCTTGGAGGGACGGCGGTTTCCGTCTCAGGAGACCATCGCCCAGATCGCCGCGGAGTGCGGTCTTTCGCCGAGCAGGCTCTGGCTTCTCCTGGCGCCCACCGCGAGCAGGGCAGGTCTGGTCCAGATCGCGGCGCGAGTAGTTGAGACGGCTCTGCACAAGCTCATGCACCTTGGGTACGATGTGAGCCGCGTGGAGTCGGCATCGGGGGTATGCGCGCTGGCCCCTCTGGTTCAGAATCGGATTGGAGTTCGCGACAATGCGAGATGTAGCGGTCGGGATGGTGTTTGGGATGGCGACCGGGATGGCGCTCGGGATGATGCCCGAGATTACGCTGGCGATGACAGGCTCGCGATGGGCTTGGCCAATGACGCGATTGCCAGCACTGGCCAGTGCCGGCTGGCGCTTCGCGACCGGGGCCGGGAGATCGACTCAGTCCTTGGGCGTGTTCCCTGGAGTTCATCGCCGTCCTTCGGGACGCCCTTTCTCAGTCTACTCGATTCGTGCGGCGGATTCGGCGAGATCGACCCGCTGACGTTCAGTCCAGCCCAAGTAGTTGTGGACAACCTTGAAACGGGCGATGTGCTGCAGGCCGGAGAGCCATCGCTTGCCATGCTGCAGAAGTGTGTCAAGACGTGCTTTGAGTCGATGGGAGTGTGTTCACGGTGAGAGTATGCATTCTGGCCACCGAGGGCAGCTGGTACTATCAGGAACTGGCTTGTGCATTCGCCGCGCGCGGCGCTGATGTCACCCGGCGCGAGATCACCGAAGTGGCGGCGGTTTGCGGAATGGAGACGGCCGATGGGGAAATGGGGAGACTGGGATCGGCAACGGAGGCCGCCTCGAGGCCGGTTGACCCAACGACTCCGATCCAGCGCGGGCTGGACAACTTCGACATCATAGTAGTGAGATCTATTCCCGCAGGTTCGCTGGAGCAGATCATCTTCAGGATGAACGTTCTACGCATCGTTGAGCTCGGCGGCATCAGGGTGTTTAATCCCGCAAGAGTGATCGAAACCACGGTAGACAAATACTACACCTCGGCCCTGCTGGCGGCTGCGGGCCTGCCTACGCCGCCCACGATTGTGGTTGAGGCTCGCGAGGCTGCAATGGACGCCTTCGAAGAGTTGGGCGGAGATGTGGTGGTCAAACCGCTCTTCGGCTCGCTGGGACGGGGCATGGTGAGGGTAGAGAGCGCCGATATAGCTTACCGGGTCTTCCAGGCGCTGGAGATGGGCAATTACGTGTTCTACCTACAGAAGTTCATTCCCCATGCGAACCGCGACATTCGCGCGTTCGTCCTGGGCGACCGGGTTCTGGCCGCCATGGAACGCATCGGGCAGTCATGGAAGACCAACGTAGCGCAAGGCGCAACGGCACGCTGGATCGAGCTTAGCCCCGAAGCGGAGGATCTTGCGATTCGCGCGGCAGGGGTCATCGGCGCTCCTTACGCGGGCGTCGATCTGATGTCCTCGGAAGACGGCGAGATGTTTGTAATAGAGGTGAACGGGATTCCGGGCTGGCAAGGTCTTCAGCAAGTATGCCCGTTCAGCATCGCGGAGGAAGTGGCCTCCTTCGTGATGGCGCAGGGGGGGAGGCGAGGCGAATGATCCCCGAGGATGTAGCCCGAGCGGTCGAGTTGGCTTGCATCGTTGACGTGATGGCGCCCAAGCCGGGGAATGTCAACCGAGATCACGATTTTGCCGACACCACGTGCGAGGACTTCCTCGTAAGTGCTTGGGCGGTTGCGCCTGTTTTTGCCCGCGCCCATGAGCTTTCCGTAGGCGAGCTGATCTCGGGAGCCAGGCGCGCAACGAGCAGGTTCGTGAGCGCCAACACCAATTTGGGCATCATCCTTCTGCTTGCTCCCCTGGCAAAAGCGGCGGTGCGGCAGGCGCCCGGGTCATTGCGGGATCGACTACGGCGCGTGCTGGACGGCCTCACCGTTCGCGACTGTTCGCTGGCTTATGCGGCCATACGAGAGACGCATCCAGGGGGGCTGGGCCGCATCGCCGAGCACGATGTTTCAGACGAGCCCACGATCACATTGCTCCAAGCAATGGATGTTGCCAAGTCTCGCGACAGTGTGGCCTCAGAATACTGCAGCTGCTATGAACTGACCTTTGAGCTTGTATACCCTGCCCTGCTGGAAGCCGCGGCAGGCTGCGAGTCGTGGCAGATGGCAGTTGTTCAGACTTTTCTGGCAGCGCTTGCGCAAGTGCCCGACACCCTGATCGCCAGGAAGGTCGGGTGGAAGACGGCGCAGGAGGCATCGCGCCTCGCACAGCGGACGATCCGCTCAGGACCGCCTGGGTCGTGCGCTTGGCGCAGTGCTGTGGAGGAGCTTGATGCGTATTTGCGAGCGGACGGCAACCGGCGCAATCCCGGAACCACTGCAGACTTGATCACAGCCGCCTTGTTTGTCTTGTCTGCGGAGCATGGGTGTGAATCGCTCTTGAAGAAAGGCAGGGATCGAGAATGCGCCTCATCACGCCTGAGGTAGACGCTGCATCGGATGGGCTCGCGGAGATCACGAGGCGTGTTGAGATAGCCAGGTATGCGCGGGGAGAGTGGATCGATGTCCAAGACATGGTGGTTCGGGAGGTCTTGGCGACGATCCGCCTCAACGGCCGCACAGCGGCCGCGATGTCCGCTACGCCCGAATTCCTGGACGAGCTGGCTGTGGGGCATCTGTATTGCGAGGGCGTCATAGGAGGTCCAGTGGACATCGACAGAATCGACCTAGACTTGCAGGCGCATGACGCGGTCTGCATTGACGTCAAGTCATCGTCGATGCTGCAATCATTGCCGCGACCGGGAGCGGAGGCGGAGCCAGGGCGAGAACCACGGCAAGAGCCGGAACTTGAGTCCGGCACACGCGAATTCGCGGTCGGCCCAGAGCGGGTGGACAGACTCATGGCGGTGATGCGCGAGCACTCAGACGTGTTTCGGCGCACCGGAGGCACGCATTCGGCGGCGCTTGCGGACGAATCCGGATTGATCGTGTTTCGGGAGGACATAGGCAGGCACAATGCCATCGACAAGGCGGCAGGCTACTGCCTATTGAGCGCTGTGAACGCAGAACGGGCGATGCTGGCCACAAGCGGGAGGGTGTTCGGCACGACAGTAGCCAAGGCGGTCAGGCTCGGCGTTCGCGTACTTGTATCCCCATCCGCTCCTACTGACCGGGCTGTCCACATGGCCGCCTACCGCGGACTGACTCTGGTGGGTTTCGCCCGCGATGGGCGTTTCAACGTATACGCCGGCGCCCCACTATAGCTGTTTGAGATAGGACTGCGCTTCCTTGAAGCAGGGGTTGTCCGCCGAACTGAGTAGCTCGAAACCAGCGGTTTGGGCGGTGGTGACGATTACTCCGGCTTGGCACATCCTGCGCATCGCGAAATCCCAGTCGGTGGGCTTCACTGACGAGCACAGATCGGCCAGCACAAACACATCGTATCCAAGAGATAGGGCATCAAGCGCGCTCTGCAGCACACACACGTGGGCTTCCACGCCGAACAGCACAAGCTGCTT
>CAYYHF010000129.1:0-1537 GCA_964471415.1 uncultured Clostridia bacterium
GGCGCGCGCAGCCGAAGGGAGCTTTGGCGGCCGATGGGTCACGCTGCGCACCTGCAGATGTAGACAATGTCCCGGCTGGTCCGGACCAGAGGCCCTTGTCGGTAGCCCTTCCATGTCTTGACTATCTCAAATCCGCTGTGCATGAGGGCCAATGCTACTTCGCGCGGGAAGTATATGCTCCGTTCTGTCCGGGCTTGGGCCGCTCTCACCAGTGACCCCTCGTCCCACTCCTCAAGGCGGGTATGCACAGTTTCGATCTGCCTCGCGAAATCGAATGTAGCCGTGTATGTATCCACTATCCTTGTGCCCCGAACGGGGTGGATGATCTCGAATACCTCCTCTTCCCCGCTGGATGCGATCATGGATTTCACATTCGGAATGCAAAAGTCCACTGCGAACGCTCCACCGGCAGCCAGGTGCTTGCGCGCTCGCGCGAACACTGCCAGCAGGTCCTGTGTGGAAGTGCAATGGAGTATCGTATTGCAGGCGGCAATGATCAGTTTGAACTCGCGGTCCAGTGCAAGTCGGCGAATGTCGTCCTGAACAAGGGTTACTCGTCGGCGGGTCGTCTCAGCCTGGGCGTCAAGTTTCCGCTGGCATCTGTCGAGCATGTCTCGGGACAGGTCGACCCCGGTTATCTCGTACCCTCTCGCAGCCAACGGGATCAGCAACCTGCCCGTACCGCACCCCAGCTCCAGCAGGGGATCGCCGTACTGGTCTGCCAGGTTCAGGTACATCTCCAAGTCAGCGACATAGGACGAATGCAGCGTGTCGTAGAATTCGGCGAAGAACCCCTCGTACTGCGATAGCGATTCCGCGGACGATCCGTCTCGCGTACGCCCGTATCTACCTGAACGTCTCAATCTCGCTTGTCAAGCCCTCCCCAGCCTTTCAGGCGTCTGATCACAGTGCGCAGGCGCGCCCCTTCTTACCAAGTTCCGTTCCCATCGGACGAATTCCTGCCGTACCATGATTGCCTGGGACGCAGGCGAGGATGATTCCAGCCGAACTGCATAGCAGCCATGGGCGGTGTATCAGTGCTGGATGCGGCCAAGGCGCTGCGGGCATTTTATGAGCATGCGCCCATGATCAGCTTCCGCTGCTCCGCCGTTAGCAGCACAAAGTCGGAGTTATCCGCTCCGGTATCTCTGTTTTCCACCACCAGCACAACGGCATCAGAGCCAAGCGCGCACGCATGCCACACGCCCTGCCTGACATTGTATGCTCGAAGTGCATCCATTTTCGCGTGTTGAATCGCGTCGACGCCGCACCCGGAGTGTCCATCTCCGGCAAAGAGAACCGCTTCTCCCCTTAGCAACACGAACACCTCATCGGTTTGGTTGTGTCTCTCCATCTGAAGGATAGCGTCCGCCGAGTTATGCTCGGACGCGCATATGGCAGCCACACGCCACTTATCGAAATCCACCAGAGGACAGTAGTCATGTACGAGGCAACTGTGCACCTCAACAAGTCGCGGATCAATCGACTCGGCATCGCGCTCCGTCATGTTACATCCCACCTCCCATGGCGCCGTGGC
>CAYYHF010000129.1:1637-7547 GCA_964471415.1 uncultured Clostridia bacterium
GCCGTGGCATCTGCCGTGGCGCTACCGCATCACAGTATCGTGAACAATGATATCTTCGCCCGCTGTCTGTAGCTTCCTTCTATGGACTGTCGGTTGTGCACATCGCAAAGACTCCGCCAAAGCGGAGTCTTCCGAGGCCCACCGGAGCGATCCACTATGCACTCTGCAGTCAGGCACGGGCTGCAGTCCTGTAGTCCCGTAGTCCCGCCCTCACCTGCCTCGGCGCTGAGGAACGCACACTAGCTGCCCGATCTGCAGTCTGTTGGGGTTGACCCCCGGGTTCGCCCTGATCAAGACAGGCACGGGTATTCGGAAGCGCCGCGCTATGCCGTAGAAGGTGTCGCCTCTCCTTATAATGTAGGGCGCCGCTCCGGCAGGGCATGCCGCCTGCGAAGGCACGCCCGGAGCGGGGGCTGTCGGAATGCAGATGAGCTGCCCAACGCGAAGAAAGGCAGGATTTACGCCCGGGTTCGCTCTCGCGATGGCGCCGACAGTCGCCCCGTACCTGCGGGCAATCGCGTAGTAGGTATCGCCCGCCCTGACCTGGTAGAGGAACCCTCCGGGGCACGTTGCCGCCGGCGGGGGCGCGGGCGGCGCAGTAGGGGGAGGGCCCGGCGCTACGCCGCGCGGGATGCACAGCAGCTGTCCGACACGAAGCGAGGCCGGATCCGTTCCAGGGTTGGCCCTCATTATAGCATCGACAGTCGTCCCGAATCTGTTCGCAAGCGCGTAAAGGGTGTCGCCTGACCTGATCTGGTGCAAGAATCCGCCTGGGCAGGCCGGCGCCTGCCGGGTAGCGATCCCTTCCCTGTTGTCGCCTGCCATTACCGTTCACTCCTTCGGGGTGGTCCAGTGCACCATATGCACACCCGCGCTCACCTGTCCCCAGGCTGGAAGTACATATGCCCCCAGGGCCACAGCGGCCCAGGAGGCCCTTATTCCTCGGGCCATCGGCTTCGAATATAGTCCAGATGCCCGATCGTAGTGAACAGCCCGCTCTTCAGCATAGCCGCGGTCTCGTGCCAGTAGAGTTCGCCGGCTTCGCGCTCGCGCTTGCCCTCAAAGTAGGCCGAACTCCCCACGAAGATTCGGCAGAGTTCTCGCCGTCAGCGCGTACATAGTGTATAATCTGGGTTGAGCTGCATACTCAGATGGACTTCAGTGCCGCATGGGCGGAGCGCGCATGTACGCCCTATACAGCAAACCAGGGAGCGATACACAGTTGAGGCCCGGAAAACTTCAAAGACAGATCCAGCTTACTATGCTCGTGGCAGTCGCGCTTGCGCTGCACGTAATCGAGTCGCTACTCCCGCCGCTGCCAGTGCCGGGCGCCAAGATAGGTCTTGCGAACGTGGCCACTTTGGTCTGCCTGCGCTACATCGGTTTCTGGCCAGCTGTTGGGGTCAGCGCCGTCCGGAGCGTACTGGGCAGCGTGATCACCGGCAAGTTCTGGGGCCTTGGGTTCTGGATGAGTTTCGTGGGCGCCACGGCGAGCGCGCTCGGCATGGGCGTATGCCTCCGCTTTCTGCCCGTGGATGCCTCGATGGTCTGGACAAGCGTTGTGGGCGGGGTAGTTCACGCCGGCTGTCAGCTGGCCATCGCAGTCATGGCGCTGCGTCAGCCCGCGTTGTTTTTCTCAGCCCCGGCACTGCTTGGGCTGTCCATTATCACAGCTGTTTTCATAGGTCTGGTCTGCGATCACCTAGATGGCCCCGCCAGGCGGTTCCTGCAGGCAACAAGAAAAAGATAAAGGGAACGGTTTTGATCAGATGCTGAAACGCAGAGTTATTCCAGCAGTTATCTTGCTGCTTCTGGGCGCCGTGCTCATCTTCGCGGGCGCCCGGGATCGACAGCGCTCGCCTCAGGGCTCGACGCTTACTGTGACATCCATCGGCGAAACCAGCAACAAGGTCGTAGCAGCGGTCATCCTTTCACCCGAGGAGAAGAGGACTATCAGAGTCGAGGGCCCGATCGGAACCACGATTGTGGAAGTGGAAGGGACTAGGGCCCACGTGGTTTCGTCGCCATGCCCTGACAAGATATGCGTACGGATGGGATGGCTGGAGCGGGCGGGCGACTTTGCCGCATGCCTGCCCAACCGTGTGTTGCTGGAAGTCAGCGACGAGTAGACGGGTGGCTCGACTGCGTGGTAACTCGACAGGCAGGCAGCTTGAAGGCCCACCAACAGCAGAAAGCAGAGCGGGGGCCGTCTTCACAGTACGACTGACGGCTCCCGCTTCACTGCTTCTGGTCAACTCAAGAGGTCAATGACAACTTGAGCAATCCACCTCGTATACTTCATGGCTTGCATGGCACATCGTGCAGTCGAGCTCGTCATGGTACGATCCATGCGGGTTGTCGCCTTCGACGTCCTTTGTCTTCTCCGCAAGGGCCTCGCGAGGACCGTGACACGACAAGCAACGGTCTGACTCCACTTCCGCAGTCTTCTTGCCGGAGCCGTGACAGGCTCTACATCCAACGCCCACTGCTATGTGCCTTTCTGCGCTCACCGCAGGCTCATGACAAGTCGAGCAAAAGTCCTCGCTCGGCTGATGCCCGTGATGGCACAGATTGCAGTCGAGGTCGAGGTAGTGCGAATCATGCGGGTTCAGATGAACTCCGGCAGTCAGCTCCGCCAGATGCTCATACGGGCCGTGGCAATCGAGGCATGTATCCATGCCGACCTCGTCATAGTCGTCATCTACATGACACGCCTCACAGTCCAGGCCGGCATCTTCGTGCGCATCGGCCATCAACGGGATATTGATCTGCGATGCAAGAGCGACCGCCACGCCCATGGCCAGGCAAATCCCGAGGGTAACTGCGACCATTGCTCCAAGTGTTCGATTCACTGGATCAACCTCCTTGTCGCCCGACTGCAGCTTGGGCCGCTATCCGGACCTCTACTTGTTGGCCCACTCGGCGGCGCTGTCGCCTGCAATCCGGCCGAAGACGGTGATGTCCAGAATCGCATTTCCGCCAACGCGGTTGGTGCCGTGGATTCCGCCGGTGACCTCACCCGCCGCGAACAGGCCAGGTATCACCTTACCGCGGATATCCAGCACTTCAGTATTGGTGTTGATCCGCAATCCGCCCATGGTATGGTGAACGAACGGTTGGCCGAGGCCTGCATAGTACGGCGGATGTGTAATGGTCTGGGTAATGGAACCCTTATGGAAATCCTCATCAACGCCGGCTTCTGCAAACTTGTTGTATCTGTCCATAGTCTCGCGAAGCTTGGCAGGATCCATCTTCATCTTCTCCGCCAACTCCTCTATGGTGTCGGCGCGAACCAGCGTGCCGCTCTTGACCATCGCGTCCACATCATAGGCCTTCTGCGACTTCTCGTCAGTGATTACCCATATCTTCTTGCCGGTCTGTGAGAACACGGCCTCTGTCAGCACATCGCGACGCGCGCCCTCGTCGGCGAAGCGATCGCCCTCAAGGTTCACATAGATCATGGCGCCCACATCCAAAGTAGCCAGGCCGCCCATGACCGCAATGCACTGGATGTAGTCCATGCCAACCGCATCGGCGCCGACTGCTTGAGCCATGATGATCCCATCGCCGGTAGCGCCTGGATGGTTGGTAGTGGCTACCGTGGCATCGAAACGCGGATCGTACTTCGAACGCATCTCGACATTGGCGGAGAACCCGCCGGTGGCTATCACAACCGCCTTGGCGAGGAAGACAAGCTCATTGCCGGACTTGTCAAGCGCCTTGACCCCATAGACAGGACCATCGGCGCCGTCCCTGATCAGGGAGACCGCACGGGTATTGAGCAGTATGTCGACCTTGCGGCTCTTAGCTGCGTTGTTCAGTGCCCGAATGTAGGGTTTTCCCTGCTCGTTGGGGACCGTTGGGTGGCTGCGAGGATACAGCGCGCCGTAGCCCTGGAACACCTCTTCGGCGAACTTCACGCCGAGGGACTCATACCACTTGAGACCGTCAAGGGCGTTCTCACACATAACTCGCACCAGATCAGGGTTGCCGCGCCTATCGCCGGCAGTCAGAGTCTGCTGCGCGTGGAGTTCGGGCGAGTCTTTGATACCCTGCTTCTCCTGGCGCTCAGGATCGGCCGAGTTGTAAAAGCCGCCCATGAGAATCGTGTTTCCGCCCACGACCGGCATCTTCTCGAGCACGACAACCCGAGCTCCCTTGTCAGCTGCAGTCACGGCTGCGTTTAGGCCAGCGCCGCCAGCACCGATGACTACCACATCGTACAACTGCACCTTAGGCTTTGCAGCAGCGGCCGCTCCGTACACGGACGTAGCCAACAGCGCAATGAGAAAAATAGCGGTAAGTCTGTTCCTCATCTGTTCAGCACCTCTCATAATCTAGTATTTGCTGTACTGCTCACAGGCCCTCTACTTCAACCCCCTCCTAGGCCGCATACTACTTATCAGGTTCTATGTCATAGTTCTCCCTTTGTGTATTTTTCGACAATGCTAGGCAAATTCCTTCATTATGCGACAGAAAGTTTCGCACACTCCGTTGAGGCCGAAGACAAAGCGGGCGCCGCCCACATTCGGGTGCAACGCCCGCCTTGCCTACATGACCGAGTTCCTATTGGCGCAATACTCAGCGCGTCCCTGCCCTATCCGACAAGTATGAGGTCCCGGGCAAGCTCCGATGCCGCCAGCAGTTCCGATATGGGCTGGCTCTCACGAGTCGAGTGAACGTTCTGACACCCAACGCCCAGCACAACGCAAGTGATTCCATTGGCGCTGAACACGTTTCCATCACTGCCGCCCATAGTTGACTCAAAGACAGCCGTCCGGCCCGTGACTTCCAAGGCCCGCACAACACGCTCCACGACCGGAGCATCGGGAGCAATTGAGAAGCCGCGATAGTCGACTCTAGTTGCAACATCGGCGCGCGCGCCGCGGCGAGCCACTGTGTCGCTTATCTTGGCTGCACACTCTCTGGTGAGGCTCAGCGCCCTCTGCTCGTCTAGGCTACGGATCTCCGCCCTGAAGCGGGCTCGCTCAGACACTATGTTGTTCGCGGTGCCCCCTGACATGACTCCGACATTTGCGGTGGTCTGCTCATCTATGCGACCGAACGGAAATCCGGCGATGGCTTCCGCGGCCGCCTGGATCGCGCTTATCCCATCCTCCGGGTTGGCCGCCGCATGGGCAGCGCGGCCAATGACCTCCACTTCAAGACTGACGTGTGTGGGACTGGACAAGACCACCGTGCCCACGGGACGACCCGCATCGAAGATGTAACCCGTCTTGGACGCGAGAAGGGAACAGTCCAGCTGCTTTGCGCCTGCAAGGCCCCGTTCCTCGCTCACGGTGAACACCACTTCCAGTGGAGGCAGGCACTCGCGGGCGGCTTTGGCCATGCGCAGGCCGCTTAGAATCGCCACTACGCCGGCGATATCGTCCGCGGCAAGCACTGTGCCGCCGCTTGAGTAGATCACGTTGTCTCGGATTACCGGATTGATGCCCCGTCCCGGCGGGACGCGATCCAGATGCGCACAGAGCATAATGGCGTTGCCGCGCGAACAGTCCACTTCGGACTCGGGCAAACGTGCTATGATGTTCCCGGCGTTGTCGCGGGCCACCTGAAGCCCGATGACGTCAAGCTTGTCAGCCACGCGCGCGGCCAACTCCGTTTCGTCGCCGGATTCAGCATCGATCTTGACCAGTTCGATGAATTCCTCCACAATCATCAAAGCTCACCGTCTTTCGCCTAGTTGTCATCGCCTGCGTTGTCATTGCCGCCATCCGGCGGCGCCTCGGCGCCGGCAAGTTTTCGAGCGGCTATCTCTCTGTGCCGCACCTGGCTCTTTACACCTCTCTGCGCCAATTGCCGCGCGAGTTCCTCGGCTATGGCCACTGAGCGGTTCTGCCCGCCTGTGCATCCCACCCCGATGGTGAGACGGCCCTTGCCTTCCTTGCC
>CAYYHF010000130.1:0-7536 GCA_964471415.1 uncultured Clostridia bacterium
GCAACCCCAACTCAGGCAAGACCGCCCTGTTCAACGCCATAACCGGCGCCCGCCAACATGTGGGCAATTGGCCCGGAGTCACAGTTGAAAAGAAGGAAGGACGCATCGTGCGAGACGGCAAGTCCGCGCTCGTGGTTGACCTGCCCGGCACTTACAGCCTGGGTTCTCAGGCGCTGGACGAGACTATCGCGCGCGACTTCATCATGCGCGAACGGCCCGATGTCGTTATCAACGTGGTGGACGCGACCAACCTTGAGAGAAATCTCTATCTCACAATCCAACTACTCGACATGGGCGTTCCCCTGGTGATGGCCTTGAACATAATCGACGAAGCCGAAGCCCTCGGCATCCACATCGACACAGAAGCGCTGTCGGACGCCCTGGGAATCGCAGTCGTGCCCACAGTGGCAGTTCGCAACCAGGGAATCGGCGAACTGCTCGATGCGGCGTTCGCAGCCGTATCAGCCCACAGCGGGGTGGACGGCTCCAGGCGAGGGGCCGAGCAAGACCCGCCGACCGAGCCGGCCCTGGCCGCCCCGACCACCGCGGCCGCCGCGCTCGTCGAGCAGCGCGACCAAGCCGCTGAGCGCCGCTACCAACTGGCGGCCGAAATCGCCCAGTCTGTCATAACAACCGCGCCCGACAGCGCCGCGGAGTCCCCGTCTCAGCGAATCGACCGCGTGGCGCTCAATCGATGGCTCGCCTACCCCATCTTCTTCGGCGTAGTGTGGGCCATGTTCCAGTTCACCTTCACCCTGAGCGAGCCCATCGCGAACTGGCTCGGCAGCGCAATCCGCGCCTTCGGAGCTTGGGCCGAGCACGCGCTGGCAGCAGCCGGAGCATCGGACATGGCGGTCGCTTTCCTGGTGGACGGGGTCATCGCCGGCCTCGGCGCCGTGCTGGAGTTTGCGCCCCCGATATTCCTTCTCTTCTTCGCCATATCATTCCTCGAAGACATTGGCTACATGGCTCGCGCCGCGCTGCTTTCCGACAGGTTCATGGGCGCCGTTGGGCTGCACGGCAAGGCCTTCATCCCCATGATCCTGGGCTTCGGGTGCAACGTCACCGGCATCCTGGCAGCGCGCAGCCTCGACAGCCCCCGCGACAGACTGATCTCGGTGCTTGTCAACCCGCTGATCTCGTGCTCAGCGCGGCTGCCGATATACGTCCTGTTCGCCGGAGTCTTCTTCCCCAAACAGCGCGGTCTGGTAGTCTTCTCCCTCTACGCCCTCGGCGTTGTGCTGGCGGCCTTGGCGGCCAAAACGCTGAGCGTCTTCATCAAACCGGACGTCTCATCCACGTTCGTGATGGAGCTTCCGCCATACCGAATGCCCAAAATGTCGGCGGTTCTGCTTCAGACATGGGAAAGAGGCAAGGAGTTCCTTCACAAGGCCGGTACAATCATCTTGCTGGCAGTGGTCGTTGTGTGGGCCCTGTCAAGCCTGCCCGCGGGCGTTGTCCCGGGCAGTTCGGACTCGCTGATAGGACGGATAGGCAGCCTCATTGCTCCGATACTTGCGCCTGCGGGCTTCGGGACCTGGCAGGCCGCGGCCGCCTTGGTGTTCGGCGCCGTGGCCAAGGAGCTGATCGTGGGCACACTTGGAGTGTTGTACGGGACCGGCGAGATGGGACTGGCGGGCGCGATCCAGGCCAACTGGACACCGCTTTCGGCCTATTCGTTCCTTGTCATGTCGCTTGTGTACATGCCGTGCATCGCCACGCTAGCCGCCATTCGACGCGAGACCGGCTCGCGCGCATGGACCGCCTTCGCCGCGGCGTATTCGCTCATACTCGCCTGGATACTGGCGGTTATCATCTATCAAGTCGGGAGCCTTGTGGGCCTGGCCTAAGTCGAGGCCGCTCAGTCGCCCCCAGGGCTCCACAGAATCGGTTCGCGTAGGCCGAAGTCGTAGTCGCAGCATCGCAGTATCCGGGCCACCCTGGCCTGGACCAGCGCGTCCTCTTCCGAAAGCCCCCTCGACTCGAACGCCGCGACAACCGATGCCCAAGGGTCGTGTCCGGCCGCGTCAAGAACCGTCTTTGCCCTGCGCACCCCCACGCCGGGGCATCCCGAATAACCATCGACCGAATCGCCCGTCAGCACCTGAAAGTAGAACCAGTAGTCGGCATCGGCAGTCGCGACCTCTTCCATGCAGTCCCTTCGCCAGTTGTAGTGGGCGCCCGGTATCTGTTTCAAGTCCTTATCAGTGCTGGCGATGATGTAGTTTCCCGACGATTTGGTGGCCATGATGCCCATCACATCGTCGGCCTCCAGGCTGTCGTGGGATATGCACTCCCACTCCTGCCGCGCATGCTCGATCAACACGTCCAGCAGCACCGGCCTCGGCGCTCCCCGCCGGTTCGACTTGTACGTAGGCAATACGGAATACCGGAAATTCTCCGAACCGCTGAAACAGAGTACCGCCTTGTTCGTCTCGGTTCTGCTCAGCATAGACTCGACCGCGGAATCGAAACCGGCTATCGCCCACCCTCCGCTGCGGCGCAACGCATCGTCAGTCGCGGCGCCGTCCGCTCCCGCGCCCAGCGCGTCCGCATCGTTCACGTTCGCGCCGAAAACCGCGCGTACATCCCACCGGCTCCGATCCCGTCTGGCCTCATACGCATACGCAAACTGACAAGCCAAGATGTCCGCGTCAATCAGCAGATCCATATCCGTCCCCCTAACCCCGTCAGACACAGAATCAGTCCCGGCCGGGCCGGCTCGGCCCAGCCCGGCCCAACCCTAGCCAGCTCAGTCCAGTCCGGTCCTTCTCCGAACGCGAGCGGTTCTCCTGCGTGTGGCGAGAGCGATAAGAGCAGCTGACTTTCAACCCAACTTCCGCATGACTCCCACCTTGCTGTTGCACGTTTCTTGACGCTTCATGAACAAGGTAATCCATCCAACCATGACAAGGACCTACCGATGACCAGTTCCTTCATTGTCGCGTGATGAGTGTTCTTCATTGGAATCAGGCGCATCTGAAATCCATACCTACGAGCCATTTGTTTCACTTCTTCGGCATCATCATACGTCATAAGGAAATCACCTTTCAGAGACCCGCACATCGCGAAGAGATATTCGTGATCAAGATTATGGTGCTTATAGAGACGCCTTCCGGCCTTCTTGCCGCCGGCAGTATACGGCGGATCTATGAAGTAGATTGCTTCCTCGTCGGCAGCGAATTCCGCCATCACTTTCAATCCATCATCGCAACGAAAATCGATCCTGCTCGCAACATGATTCAGGCTGACGAGCCTTTTGGCAAGGGTCTTCGGATACCAGCGAGAGCCAATCCCCTTGCCGTTTTCCCCATACTTCATAAACCGAGAGCCTTCGGCAAGTATCCCCCCGTGCAGCGTCCTGTTCTTCAGGATTGTCTGAAATGCCCTCTCTCTTGTTGTAGCTGGGGCTGTCTGCAGTTCCGCCAAAACCGTGTCCCTTGCCATGTCGAAAGCCAGGATTCGGGTGGCCAACCACTCAGCATCGCCGTTGACTATAGTTTCCCACACCGCAGCGACTTCGTCGTCCAACTCGACCATGACGGCCTCGTCAACCAGGTTTTCAAAGAGTGCTGTGAGGCTAATGATTGCCCCGCCGGCGAACGGTTCAATGAGAATACGCGGGCGCGCATCCATAGACGCCAACCAGCGTCTGAATGTCGGCACAAACCACGTCTTTCCTCCAGGATATCGAAAGGGACTTCGAAGTGGAACAGACGCTACGTTCACCGGACTGGGTAGTCTTGTCTCCTGAGAGAACTCAGGAAATAGCGAGCTCTGCTTGTGTGTAGGCATGTCAAAACGGCCTTTCTACGGTCTGGTTTGCCGGGGAAGTTTCGAGTTGCTCATCAAGCTTTTCTTGAAGCAACCTTACGAAGTTGTCTACCTCCCCGGGAGATGGCTGAGTGATCGAAACCAGTGCGGGCTCAAACCTGGTGAAGACTTCGTCCACCTTCACAAGAGAGTATCTTGCTGGCTCTTGGTCTTTTCCCGCGAACAGCTTCAGATCGTAAACGAACCATGCAATATCTGCGTCATGCCTCGAAACTCGTGTGAAGTTAGGCAGGGTGGCAAAGAAACTCTTGCCCAATGCCACCGCGATCTTCTTCCCCCAACTGTGGAGAATTCCGCCTTTGTAGACGAGCTGCGGAACGAGTCTCTTCCGTGAAGACGAAAGGTAATCGGGACGAGGGTAGTTTGGTTCTTGCGACCAGTCCATTGAAACTCGACCTCGCGGATCGCTCATGTAATGCTGAAACGGTTCGCGAACATTCCCAGAGATGTAGACAGCCTGAATCTCAAGTGCGCCGAAATCGAGGATCTTGCCTCTATCGTCATACGCAACGAGAACCACATCGATGTTTCCGGCAGACTTGCCGCTGGAGTCATTCAGGCGGACTTCGGTCAGAGAACTCCATTTTGCTGCTTTATCAAAAAGGAACGAGGCGGCATCCTCAGCGATAATCCAGTCTTGGCGGAACCGGACCGGGCAGGTAATAACAGGCTCGCCCTCATGATAGATGCTACAGACGCCAAGAGGATCCTTCGCCTTGTCTTTCGTGCAATTGGGAACCCTGTTGTTATAGGGACAGAGGCGAAGAGACCGATACCGTTCGGCCCTATCCGTCTGGTCAGTTGCCAGATGGCCGAAGACCTCGGCCAGTGGTTGTAGAATCTGAACCATGAGATCCCATCTCCCTTCCTGCGTCCTTGCGCCCCTGCGTATCAGCGGCAACAGTCGCTGTCACTGCTCCTAACGGAACCACACGCCCAGATCGGTCCGCCTACTTGTGGTCCTTTGGTCGCGAGGCTAGTCCCATTATAACCCACATCGCCGCAGAAGCAGACCGATAGAGGCGACCATCGTCCAAAGAGCGGTTAGTGGGCCGCCACTACCAGAAAATGATTACGTCTCAGCTACTCTTCGCATCCCCGTGCGCTCGGGTCCGAGAATACCGGTCGGACAGCCCTAACAGCTCCAATTCGTCATGATCCCCTTCCCTCCTCCCTAGTCGCCTAACGGCAGGCTCACCACCGCTCGATCCAGATTCATCCGCTCAGGATCCCGAATGAGAATGACTTACGCAGGTCGCTAGGAATAACCTCGATCCACGTAGAATACTGCACACATCCAAGTACAGCCGTGTCGCCGCAAGCAGGCGAAGGAGGAGGGGACCATGACTGACCTTGTAGGATTCTCGCCCAAAATCCATGACCGAGCGTTCTTGCAGTACCAAAAGGCATCCAACAAGTGGGCGCTCACCTTTGCGGTAGTATTGGCTCTCGTTGCGATTGTGGGCTTCCCTATCTACGGCGAAAAGAGCGGCGAGTTGAAAATGCCGCAGTCGCTCTACTATGGGCTGGCCATAGGAGGGATGTTTATTGCGATAGCCCTGATCCAGATCTTCCGGAAAGGCCACGACACTACCTGGGACGGCGTTATTGTAGGAAAGCAGGTCTTTGAGCGCACCACACATGACAAAGACACCGATGTGGACACCACCTACACCGTGTACGAGTACAAAGTGAAGAGAGGCAACGGCAAGGTCTACAAGCATCAACACAAAGACCACGACACCATGTTCAACTACTTCGACATCGGCGACAGAGTGCGGCACCACAAGGGATTCGATGTATACGAAAAGTACGACAAATCGAAAGACACGATCATCTTCTGCATTGCCTGCGGAACAGTCAACGACATCTCGGACGATGTCTGCGTTCGCTGCAATTGCCCGCTTTTGAAGTAGGAGCGCACGGCCATGACCGAGGCCGATGGGCTCAAGGATGAGCTTCAATTCATTGCCTCGGGCGGCGAGGGGGCAAGGGAACACGCGCTCTACGCCCTGACGCTCATAGCCGCTCTTTTCGGGCTAACCTATCTGCTGATCATGGTCGTATACGGCGGTAGGTACCAAGTGAGATTCGCCCTAAATCGAGCGGGAATCCACTGCTCGACCTGCGAGAAGCAAGCGAAACGAAGCCGCATCGGCGGGAGCAGGCATGCTGGCACAGTCAAGGCAGTCTGAGTCGGTCAAATGGCGCGATGTCAGGAAGACGGAGTTTCACCCCGGGCAGTGCACGATCATCGTTCATGGAGCCTTTGCCCAGCAAATCGCGGTATTCTGCACCCCTGACAACTACCCAGTCGTCGAAGCCTTCCTCATATCGGAGTTGCCCGGCGTAGCGGCTTCGCGAGGATCAACTTCCGGCGGGTGAGTCCTGCAATGGTGGGTTCGGAAGACAAATCCGGAACATGAATCAGGGGGGGAGCAAGTCAATATGGCCAAGAGGCTGTTCATCACACTTCTGGGCATAGCGCTCGTGCTTTACGGCGTGGGCATGATCACGCTGGGTTTCGCGGGCGCGCGCGCCATGGCGGTAATCACCAGCATACGGCGGCAGGGCGGAGAGCGCTGCGATGCGGTTCCCGGACGGTACACCTACAGCATCGGCTACAGGTTCAGGACGCCCGATGGCAGAACCATCGACGGCTCCACTACCAGAATCGGGAGTTCGGTTTTCGTAAAGGCAACAGGGGATTCTACAACCCCCGTTAGGTATTTCAAGTCCTTTCCTTATTTCAACACACTGGAATCGCAGACGAAATCCCCAATCGGCCCGCTGATCGTAGCCATCGCAGGCGGCTTCATCGTGTTCGCCGAGAACCGCAAGAGATGAGCGGATGAGCCAAGATCGACAATCCCGCCGCCCGAGGAAGAGGAAGGGGCTTTCATCCGCATCCCCTCTCGCTCTTGACCCACTCCGGTAGACGCGATAGAATACGATACATGGATAGTTAGCATGCTACAGGTTAGCTTGCTAATTGCCTTGCCCCGCCCAATAGGGTCACGGGCCAGGCCGCAAGTCCCGCGCATTCATATGAAGGGAGGGCTGGCGATGCATTCCAAAGGGTGCCATGGTCAGATAGAAGGTCCATCGTTCACGGAACTCCCAGGAGTGGATCCGCTCTCCTTACGCGTATTCCACGCCTTCTTCAAAGCGATGCGCCTTCACCGTCAGCTGGTGTTCAAGACGATGTCGGAAAAGGACATCTTTCCCGGTCAGGCGGGATGCCTGTGGGTTATAAGCAGCCACGATGGGATTCCCCAGCGCGACCTGGCGCGAAGGCTTCACGTTGCGCGGCCCACTATCACAGTAATGCTTCAGAAAATGGAGGCAGCGGGCCTCATAACCCGGCAGTCGGACGCCGACGACCAGCGGCTGACCCGCATCTACCTGACAGACGCAGGCCGCAGTCTCCAAGATGAGATGAACCTGGCGATGGCAGGCTTCATTAACGTATCTTTCGGAAGAATGTCCCCCAACGATCTGGAGGAGTTCGAGAGGCTCCTTGGCCAGCTCTGCTCGATTATCGACCGCGAACTCTGATCTTTCTGGGACTTTTCTGACCAACGACCAACGGCTGATCCCGGAGGTGTCACACGACTCATGCTGAAACTACTCAAATACCTTAGGCCCTACCGAAAGCAGCTGATCCTGGTGATGGCGCTGCTTTTGGCGCAGGCGGTCTCC
>CAYYHF010000131.1:0-7519 GCA_964471415.1 uncultured Clostridia bacterium
ATCGGAGCGGAGGCGGTCGGCTCGCAGGCGGCAGAGGCGCGGGCAAAGCCGGAGGCGGAGTGGTAGGGGGGGGTAGTTCTTCTGTGCAACCGAGGCGCATTGCGGCTGATGTAGTGATTATTGGAGCAGGGGTAGTCGGCACGGGCATAGCCCGGGAGTTATCGAGGTACGATGTCCGAGCGGTGCTAGTCGAGAAGCAGGCCGATGTGGCCTTTGGCGCCACCAAAGCCAACACTGCGCTGGTGCATGCGGGATACGATGCCGAGCCGGGCACGTGGAAGGCGCGGCTCAATGTCAGAGGAAACGCGCTCTACCCGAAAGTCTGCGCCGACCTGGGCGTTGCCTACAGAAACTGCGGCTCGTTGGTGGCGGCGATCCGAGAAGATGAAATCGTCCACCTACATGAGCTGAAAGCGCGCGGCGCGAGAAACGGCGTGCCTGGGCTGGAAGTGATCCCGGGGGAGCGGGCCCGCGAGATCGAGCCTAACGTAAACCCGAGTGTCATCGCGGCGCTCTGGGCGCCCACCGGAGGCATAACCAGTCCGTGGGAGCTGGCGATAGCCTACGCTGAGAATGCAGTTGCCAACGGCGTCGAGCTGCTGCTGTCTGCCCCCGTTACTGGGATCGATGTGCGCGGACGGGGAGGACGTGCCTTCTCGGTACGCTGCCCGGGCGCGGTCATCGATGCCCGGTTTGTGGTGAACGCCGCGGGCATATGGGCCGACGATATCGAACGTATGGTGGGCCAAGACGACTTCGAGATCACCCCACGGCGCGGCGAATACTACCTTTTCGACAAGCGCGTTGGGGACCTGGTGTCACGTCCGCTCTTCCCGGTGCCGGGCGAGTCATCCAAGGGCATCGTGGTTGCCCCGACCATCGACGGCAACCTGATAGCCGGCCCCAATGCTCTGCTCGTTGGGGACAAAGGCGATTTGGCTACTACAGCCGCCGGTCTGGCCGAGGTGCTGGAGGGCGCGCGGCGACTTGTGCCTGGGTTGCCTGTGCGCGAGTCCATTGCCAACTTCGCAGGGCTCAGGGCCGTGGCTGTGCCCGTGGGCGACTTCGTCATCGGGCCATCTCCAGAGGTGCCCAATTTCATCAACGCCGCGGGCATACAGTCCCCCGGACTGACGGCCGCGCCGGCCATAGCCGAGACGGTCTGTGAGATCTTAGCCCACGCAGGACTAGCCCTTCGTGAGAAGCCCGACTGGAACCCAGTGCGCAAAGGCCCAAAGCGTTTTTCGGACCTCGGACCGGACGAGCGGTCGTCGCTGATTGAGCAGGACCCGCTGTGGGGTCACATCATCTGCAGGTGCGAAAGCGTGACCGAGGCCGAGATCGTGGAGGCTCTTCATCGCCCGGCGCCTTGCACAACACTCGACGGCGTGAAGTTCCGAACTCGGGCGGGCGCCGGGCGCTGCCAGGGAGGGTTCTGCGGGCCGCGAGTGCTGGCCATAATCAGTCGCGAGCTGGGGATCCCGCCCGAACAGGTGACCAAGAAGGGCGGAGGGTCATACATTCTCTCAGGTCGCGCCAAGGACCCGCTTTTGGAACGTGAACACGAGTGTGCAGATGAACGCGAGGAGGTAGGCGGCCATGCGCATTGCAGAGTGTGACATTGCAGTCATAGGCGCAGGGCCGGCGGGACTGGCCGCGGCGGCGCGAGCCAAACAGTGCGGCGCGGGCCGCGTGATTTTGATGGACCGCGACCGTGAACTGGGCGGCATCTTGAACCAGTGCATACACAACGGATTTGGTCTGCAGCTTCTGTCGCAGGAGCTCACAGGGCCTGAATACGCAGAACACTTCATCGACGAGGCCCGGCATGCTGGGGTGGAGACGATGCTCGATACCATGGTTCTTGCCATCGCCTCCGGTCGGCGGGTTTCGGCGGTCAGCAGCAGCGAGGGACTGATGGAGATCGCGGCAAAGGCGATTATCTTGGCCATGGGGGCGAGGGAGCGCAACCGCGGCGCCGTGACCATACCGGGCATGCGGCCTGCCGGGGTGTTCACTGCAGGAGCCGCTCAGCGCTTTGTGAACATGGAAGGCTACATGCCCGGGAAGCGCATAGTGGTGCTGGGTTCGGGCGACATCGGCCTCATAATGGCAAGGCGCCTAACGTGGGAGGGCGCGCGGGTGGAGGCAGTGCTTGAGATCCTGCCGTTTCCGTCCGGTCTGACGCGCAACATAGTCCAATGCCTGAATGACCAGGAAATTCCCCTTTATCTCAGCCATACGGTAGTCCATGTCCACGGCCAAGAGCGCGTCTCGGGCGTAACCGTTGCCAGGGTGGATGGGAACCTCAAGCCGATTCCCGGCACCGAGTGGGACATAGAGTGCGACACGCTGCTCCTGTCTGTGGGCCTGATTCCCGAGAACGAGCTGACGCGGGAGGTGGGATGCGAGCTCGATCCCATCACCGGCGGGCCGGTGGTGACAGATGAGATGGAGACGTCCGTTCGGGGGGTGTTCGCGTGCGGCAACGTAGTTCACATCCACGACTTGGTAGACAACGTTACCCGCGAGGCATGGACGGCCGGAGAGGGCGCGGCTCGGCTCGCCGCAGGCCGGCAGCCGGAAGGCGCGACACTGCGAACTCGGGCGGGAGACGGTATTCGGTATGTCGTTCCTCATATACTCCACGCGGTCAACCTGGCAACGCGCGACATTCGGCTGTTCATGCGCGCAGCGCGCCCGGCGGAGCATGTGCAGGTAGAGGCGGTGGTCGGGGGACAGGTGGTATTCAGCAAGTTCGAGCGTGCGGTGCGTTTGGCGGAGATGGTTTCGCTTACGATACCGCAAGGTCGGCTCGGGCTGGACTTCGCTGCGCTGGGCCCCCAGCCCGAGCTGTTGGTGCGCATCGCGCCGCGCGGCGCGAAGGGGGCGCGAAGGCATGATTAGTGTGATTCGCGAACTCACCTGCATAGTCTGTCCGGTGGGGTGTAGGCTGCGGGCGGCGGTTGAGGACGGACAGCTCCAGTCCGTAGAGGGCAATTCCTGCAAGAGGGGGGCCGACTACGCCCGAGACGAGTTGTGCGATCCCAAAAGGATTGTGACGTCCACAGTCAGGGTGGACCGAGGGCTTTTGCCGCTGGCGCCTGTACGCACTCGTGAGCCCATCCCAAAAGACAGGATTGGCCAGGCTCTCATCGAGATCGCGAAGGCTAGCGTGAGCGCGCCTGTCCACATCCACCAGGTAGTAGTGGCGGACGTGGCGGGCACCGGCGTGGATGTGATCGCGAGTCGATCCATGCGCGCCGCGGCGCGACCGGCAGGATACGGGTCGTGCGAAAGGGAATAGTCTTCACCAGGTGAACTCGGGTGGTCAGGAGACTCGGCGGTGAGGAGGCGTGAAGGCGTGGGGTATAGGCGTTTCGGCGACATTGCGTTCGCCCTTGTGACGATCGCGTCGCTTGCGGCTATCCTGTCTCAGGCGGCGTTCGCGGCCGCGGACGGTATCGTGGTCGATCCCGCTCTCTCGGCGGCTGTGGCCGCTATGCGGGGCATCGACTTCGATAGTGTGCTATGCGAGGAGAGGGAGGCGAAGGCGCAGGAGATCGATGCCGCCTGGGAGACGCTGATCGGGGCGGGCCCGGCCGGTCGAGCGGCGCTCCTTGCCGAGCTGGACGCGTTGGAGTCTGGCGGTGATGAGGATGACTACTTTAGGCTGAGCGCGGCAGCCTTGCTTTGGCGGATCGGCGGGCTGGACGAGGCGACCATGATCGCCGACACATGGCGGCAAGTCCCGTTTGAAAAGCAGTACCCGTATGTCTTCTACACTGCCTACGAGGCGGCTCTCACTCGGGATCTTCGGGCGCTTCCGATGCTTGTGACCTTCCTCGGCGACAAGTCGGGCTCGATGTTTTTGCCCCAGCATTGCCTGGATATTGAGTGGCCCCTCGCTCTGGAATTCGTGTGGGGCGCTTATGGCCCGGCCGGCTATCCCGTTCTCCTGGAGATCGCGGTCGAATCGGGCGATGCGACGATGGCGGAGTCGGCCCTGACTGCGCTATGTACGTCAGAATACGCGGAGGCGCTGCCTGTGGCCAGGCGCCTTGCCATCGAGGGCAAGACGGCAGGTATACGTCGAGCGGCCATCCGTCTGCTGGGCTGGCACGGGCGCGCAAGGGATTGGGAGCTTCTGCTGATAGGGCTGACATCGGACGATGTAGACGACATCCAGGCTTGCTTATGGGCGCTCTACCAGTTCGGAGATGAGCGCGCGGTATCCTACGTCACTCCCTTTTGCGACCATCCTGATCCGTGGGTGCGAGATGAGGCCCTCGCGCTTCTGGCGCTCATGTGTACGTCAGAGTCCATCTGGGCCATACACCAGGTGTGCGAGGAAAGACCGGACTGCTTGGATCTGCATGACTACGAGTGCTATGCAGACGCGGTATTGTGGATGGCCGGGCTGGACTGGGAGGCCTACTCCGCGCTTCCTCCCGCCGGTAGGGAGCGAGCCATCGCGCAGGCCAGGGCGATTTTGTACGGGCCCAGGCCCGGCGCTGCCCAACTTGCGCGGAGCGAAGCCCTGGCCATTTTGGAGCAGTGGGCCGAGCAAGGCTACATCGACTGCGATGGCCTTGAGGACGCAGAGAACCAGATCGCCGCGGCTCTTGGGCGCGATGACATCGATGCTCTGCAGGAACTGCGTGCGTCTATCTACCGCCGAATCTCCGATGAGGCGATGTACGATGCGGGTAGAGTAGAACGCATGATCCAGAAGATCGTCCGGCGCGACCTGGCCGGAAAAGGCCCCTGATGCGAATAACCGCTGCACGGCGTGCGGCAATGGGTCTTGACATTCGGCTCTTGCTGGGTTACTGTTTCCTTGACGATTAGACGATTGTTGAATCGTTTAATGATGCTATCGTGCGGCCGGCGCCGCGCCGGGGCCGGGAGGTGTAGCTATGAAGAGTCTCAAGAGACGTGTGCCGGAGGTAGCGGGGATCTCCGAGATATTCCGCGTACTGGGCGATGAGACAAGGTGCAAGATACTTTACCTGCTGTTTTGTGAGGAGCTGTGTACGTGCGATCTGTCTGAGATACTCGGGATCAGTATGCCGGCGGTGTCTCACCATCTTCGTCTCCTGAAGGCGCTTCGATTAGTGAAGGCTCGACCGGAAGGGAAGCACGTATTTTACTCGCCGGCTGACGACCATGTTCTGAGCCTCATTCGGGTGGCGCAGGAGCATTACGAGGAAGAAGGCCAGCTTGACGCGGTCATGACTGAGAGGACGGTGAGCCGTGGTGAAGGCGAAGAAGCATGACGCGGGCGGCTGCGCTCGCAGACGCTGTTGCGAGTGCCAAGACGGTCGCGACCGCACCCCGATGCACGCTAATGGCGATTGCCACTGTCACGACCATGGCGGCGATTCTCGCGCGTCCGCAGGCGAGATCGCTGTCGCGCTTGGGCTGTTCGCAGTCGGCATGGCTGTCAAGGCGCGGGGCGCATTCGCCGGGGCTGAGGTGGTGTGGAAAACAGCGCTGATCACCTCATATGCCATTGCAGGCTGGCGCGTTCTTCGAGGCGCGGTTCGCGGCATTGCCGCAGGGCGCCTGTTCGACGAGAACTCGCTGATGGCCCTGGCATCGCTGGGCGCCATCGCCGTGGGCGAGATGCCGGAGGCAGTGGGGGTCATGGCGCTGTTCACGGTGGGCGAGTACCTTCAGGACCTGGCGGTGGAGCGTTCGCGCGGCTCTATTCGGGCTCTCATGGACATTCGTCCGGAATACGCGAGTGTCGTGAGGGGCGGCAAGGTGGAGAAGGTCGCTCCGGAGGATGTGTCTCCCGGTGAGTTCATACAGGTCAAGCCGGGCGAGCGTGTCCCCCTGGACGGCCGGGTCGAAAAGGGCGAAACCCAGATGGACACGTCCGCGCTGACGGGAGAGTCGATGCCGCGGGCCATAGCGCAGGGCGATGAGGCCCTGGCAGGAATGGTCAATATCAGCGCGGCGGTGACTCTGCGCGTACTGCGACCCTACGCCCAGTCGGCTGCGGCGCGCGTTCTACGGCTAGTGGAGGAGGCATCTGCGCGGAAGGCGCGGACGGAGCGCTTCATCACGCGTTTCTCGCGATACTACACACCGGCAGTAGTTGCGCTGGCCGCGGCGGTAGCCGTGATACCTCCGCTTCTATCGCCCGAGCGGGCATTCGCCGTGTGGATTCACAGAGCCCTGGTCCTTTTGGTGATCTCGTGCCCGTGCGCTCTGGTGATCTCCATTCCACTGGGCTACTTCGCCGGCATCGGCGGCGCATCACGGCGAGGAGTGCTGGTGAAGGGCGCGAACTTTCTGGAGACTCTGACCCGCGTAGATACTGTGGTGTTCGACAAGACGGGCACTCTGACTGCTGGGTCGTTTAGCGTTGTGGAAGTGCGTGGCGAGGAAGGCGTGGCCGAGTGCGAGGTGCTCAGGTTGGCGGCTCATGCAGGCGCGCGCTCAAGCCACCCGGTGTCGGCGTCCATACGGGAATCTTACGCAGGCAGCGGGCCCGCGAGCAGGATGATAGATGAGTCGGCTATCACGGCAAGCGATGAAGTGAGCGGAATGGGCGTGCGGGCCGTTGTAGCCGGGGAGCGCGTTCTGGCAGGCAATGATAGGCTTCTGCACCATGAGAACGTGCCGCACGATGTGTGCGTGACTGATGGCACTGTGGTCAACGTGGCCAAAGACGGGGTTCTGGCAGGACGAATACGCCTGGCGGATACGGTCAAGCCGGGGGCGGAAGAAGCCGTGCGGCGGCTCCGGGCGGTCGGGGTGGATCGCCTGGTTATGTTGACGGGCGATGTGAGCCGAGTTGCGGAGCAGGTGGCAACTGAAGTAGGCATACACGAGTACCTCGCCGATCTGCTGCCGGAGCAGAAGGTCGAGGTTCTCGAGGCCATAATGGCAGAGCAGGTCGGGCAAGTGTCGGGCAGGCGGCGGGCGGGCGCGGTGGCCTTCGTGGGCGATGGGATAAACGATGCGCCTGCGCTCACCCGCGCGGATGTGGGGATCGCCATGGGCGGGCTGGGCTCGGACGCGGCCGTTGAGGCCGCGGATGTGGTCATCATGGACGACAACCCTGCCCGGATCGCCGATGCCATCGAGATCGCGCGCCGTACTCACATGGTGGTGGTGGAGAATATCGTATTCTCCCTGGCGGTGAAGGCCGGCGTGATGGTATTGGGCGCTATGGGGATCGCCAGCATGTGGAGCGCCGTATTCGCCGATGTCGGCGTTGCGCTTATCGCAGTGCTCAACGCCGCAAGAGCTTACGGCGGGCGAAGAGCGCTCTCGCCTGCCAAAGGCGCATGATCCAGCGCGTCAGTGTGCGGCCGACCCTTTTTCGACGCCATAGCTGCGCTTACGTTCGCGGAGCGCCAGAGCGTGGTCTGCCCGTGCGGCGCTCACGGCATCGAATTCGCGGAGCAGCGCCAAAACCTCCTCCGCCTCCTCTCGGCGCCCGCAGGCATCGAGAGAGGTCACCAGTCCCACACTGGCGATGCTGTGCTAAAGTTCATCATCG
>CAYYHF010000132.1:0-7439 GCA_964471415.1 uncultured Clostridia bacterium
GATTATGGCCCATACTCCCTCCTTGAGGATCCTCAGCGTCTGCTTGGCGCTGACTCTGCCGTGCACAGGGTAACCGCGCTTGCGTGAGTAATAGTAGCAAAGGCCAAACTGAGTGATCGCGAGCAGTATACCTGGGATGATCGCCGCGAGAAACAGCTTGATCACAGACACGCCCGTTGCCACGCCGTAGATGATCAGCGGAATGCTCGGAGGCACAATCGGCCCCAGAACCGATGATGCGGCAGTGACAGCCACGGTGAAATCCGCATCGTACCCTTCGTCTACCATTGCCGGGATCAACACGGCCCCGATGGAGGAGGTGTCGGCGATTCCGCTTCCCGACATGCCGGCAAAGAACAGGCTTGCCGCCACGTTTGTGTAGGCCAGGCTGCCTCTGATGTGTCCGAATAGCGCGTTGAACAAGTCGATTATCCGCCTCACAATGCCGCCGCCGCTCATAAAGGCCGCTGCCAGAAGGAAGAACGGGAGCGCCAGCATGGGAAAGCAGTCTACGCCCGCCAGTATCCGCTGCGGCATGATCAGCAAGCTTATGCTGCCGTTGGCGATCAGGGGAATGGCGGAGCTTACGCCGAGGCTCAGTGCGATCGGCATTCCCACAAGACACAATACCAAGAAGGCCAAGCCCATAATAGCCATGTCTAGCTCTCCTCGCTTCCCGCCGACGCAGCCTGTACTGTGCCCTTGGCCATATCGGAAATCGTTTTGCACATACCCTCAATAGCGTAAACGGCCATACACACGAACCCGATCGGCATCGAAGCATATACAACGCCCATGGGTATGTGCGTGGCAGGCGATATCGCCTTCCATGCCAACCGGGATATCTCCACGCCCAGCCAGCTCATGAGCAGGCAGAACGCAATTGAGATCGCCTGGAGCACCACCGCCGCACGCTGGCGATTCCTCTCAGAAAACCGCGACACAATAGAGTCGATCAGCAGGTGCTGCCCGTGCCTCGTGGCAACGGCGGCCCCTATCATGGTCATCCAGATCAGAGAATAGCGTGCGACCTCTTCTGACCAAACAAGGGGGTTACGGAAGACATACCTGAACACCACCTGCGAAAAGATCGACACGACCGACAACGCCATACACAAGATGAGCACTACACTCAGGCACGTCTCCAACACATCAAGCCACGACTTGCGTTTCATCTCGCACCTCCACAGCGGCAGACCGGCAATGCAGTCTACAGTTCACCCATAGTCGCCTGCAGTGCCGCATCGAGCTTATCAACGAGTTCATCAACCTGATCCCGCGTAAGGACGTAGGGCGGGGTTATCTGGATATGGTCTCCGACTACGCTGTCGACAGTCCCCCTGACGCCGCCCACCACAAGCAGGCCGTTGTCGAAAGCGTTCTTGGCCAAGCGGTCGGAGAATCTCGTCTCGGCCGGGTAGGGTTCCTTTGTGGCCTTGTCTTTCACGAATTCCATTCCAAGCAGCAGACCAACGCCGCGTATGTCTCCCACGGCCGGATGGCTTTGGAATCTGTCTTTCAAGGCGTCCAGCAGCCTAGCTCCGATCACGGCAGAGCGTTCGATGAGCCCGTGATCTGAGATGTACTTGAGCACCGCATTCGCTGCCGCGCAGGATATGGGGTTGCCGCTGAAGGTGAAACTGTGATGGAACAACCCAGAACCGTTGTAGAAGGTGTCGAACACATCATTGTGAGCTATCACGGCGCCTACGGGAGCATAGCCGCCGCTCATACCCTTGGCGGCAGCGATGATGTCCGGCACTACCCCGTAATGATCGATCCCGAAGTTCTTCCCGGTTCTCCCGATGCCGGTTATCACCTCGTCCATGATCATCAGAATGTCGTACTTGTCGCAGATATCGCGGATTATCGAGTAATACTCTTTGGGCGGAGCGCAAGCGGTCGCCGTAGTCCCGATGATGGGCTCAGCTATGAAGGCCGATACATTCTCGGCGCCTTCATGCTTGATCACCCGCTCCAGGTCCCACGCGCACTCGACTTTGCATCCGGGATACTCCCTGCCGAACGGGCATCTGTAGCAAGTCGGAGGAGCGATGTGCGGGAAGTCCAAAATATACGGTGTATACAGATTTCGCCAAGACGGTCTGCCGCTCATGGCCAGCGCGCCTACGGTGTTGCCGTGGTAGCTGCGCCATCTGGCAATCACCTTGTACTTGCCAAAGTTGCCTCTCTCCACGTGATACTGCCTGGCCATCTTGAGAGCCGATTCTGTAGCCTCCGAACCCCCACAGCAGAAGAAGACGTGTTCCATGCCACGGGGCGCAAGCGCGATCACCCTTTTGGCCAGTTCGTCTCGGACTTCTACCGTAACCGCGCCGCCATGCACGAAGTTGACGGTCATGGCCTGCTGCATCATGGCTTCAGCGACTTCCTTGACCCCATGGCCGATGCTGGCAACGGCTACGCCGCTAGCCGCGTCAAGATACTGCTTGCCGTCTTCATCCCACAGGTAGCAGCCCTCGCCCTTCACTATCTTCTTCGGCGTCGCATGCAAGTTCCGCGCGAACACCATCGGCTTCTTGCCGTCCATGTGATGTCACCCCTTCATCTGGTTTGTGCAGCGCACAGCCGGCCGGTCGCTCAAGCTACGGGTACATTACGACCTTGCCGGCCGTTCCTGATTTCGCGACTCTGAATGCTTCTTCGAATTCCGACATAGGGAACTCGTGAGTGACAATACCCTTCACGTCAAAGGCAGACGTCTTGATGATATCTTCTACCCTGTACCACGTCCTCCACATCTCGCGTCCGGTAACGCCCTTGACTGTGAGTTCCTTGTAGATGAGGCCGTCTACTATGTCCATCTCAACATGGCTGCCGGGAAGCCCGAACAGCACAACCTCGCCCGCTCGCCTCACACACGCGAAAACCTGTCTGATAGCGCTCGGAGCTCCCGAAGCCTCTATGCATACATCCATGCCCAACCCGCGGGTGAGCTCCTTGCATCTGGCCTCGACATCTGTGGACGATGGATTCAGGACAATGTCCGCGCCGTACTTCTTGGCCATATTCAGCCTCTGCTCGCTCACATCGGTAGCGATGATCAATTTCGCTCCGCAGGACCTCACAACGCCGATTGTAGCCAGACCTATCGGGCCGCATCCGGTCACCAACACAGCGGCGCCCCTTACATCGGCCGCGTAGGCCGCGTGCACGCCCACTCCCACCGGCTCCATTACCGCGCCCACCGATGGCGGAGTGTCGGCGGGGATCGGCCAAGCTATGACCTCGGGGACGACAACGGCCTCCGCGAACGCTCCGGGCACGTGCACTCCGAGGATCTTCATGTCCTGGCAGATGTGCTCCAGCCCAGTGTTGCACATGAAGCAGTTCCCGCAAGGTATGTGGGTCTCGCCCGCTATCATATCTCCAACCTTCACCCGGGTCACGTTGGAACCAACCGCGATCACTTGGCCGCAGAACTCATGTCCGAACACCATCGGAGGCTTCAGTCGAGCCTGCGCGTACGGGGTCCAGTCGTAGATGTGAATGTCCGTCCCGCATATTGCAGTCGCCTTTACCTTCACCGTGATATCGGTGGGACCCATCGCTCCCAGCGGGACAGCCGCGAGCTCGGCGCCAACCGCCGGCGCCGGCTTGACCAGAGCTTTGACTCGTTCCATATTCGCTATCTCCTTTCCCGATTCGTGCACTATTCCCCATTGCGGCCATGGGCCAACTGAACAGCCAGGTGAATCGCCTGCACTAAGCTCTCAGGGTTGGCGGCGCCTTTGCCGGCTTTGCCGAAGGCAACACCATGGTCGACGGATGTACGGATGATCGGAAGGCCCAGCGTTGTGTTGACGCCGCTTACCGACAGCCATTTGCCTGTCTTCTGATCGAGAGCGAAGCTCACGGTCTTCAGGGGTATGTGGCCCTGATCATGGTACATCGCTACAACAATGTCGTATTGCCCGCCTCGAGCCTTGGCAAAGAGCGTATCCGGCGGAACCGGGCCTTCCGCATCTATCCCCTCTTCTCGCGCCGCGTCAATGGCCGGGCGGATCTCCTCAATCTCTTCCGTTCCGAACAGGCCCTCTTCGCCCGAATGCGGATTCAGGCCCGCCACGCCCACTCGCGGTTCGGCAATTCCAAGTCTTAGCGCCGCGTCATGGGCAAGCCTTATTACAGTGAGAACGCGATCCTTCTTGATCAAGTCGCATGCTTTTCGCAATGAGACATGGGTTGTGACATGGACTACCCGCATACCCTGATCGACCAGCATCATTGCGTAATCCCGCGTTCCGGTCAGGTCGGCGAAGATCTCCGTGTGCCCGGAGTACTTGTATCCGCCCCGGTTGAGAGACTCCTTATGAATGGGGCCGGTAACCACCGCGTCCACTTCGCCCGCCATTGCAAACTCGATTCCGGTCCTTATATAGTCAAACGCTGCGCGGCCCGCGGCCCCGCTCACTCGGCCGTACGCATGCTCATTCATGTCAACGTTATCTAGGTCGACGATGTGGATCGTCCCCGGCTCAAACACGCCCTCATCCGGCTTGGCGATCCGTTGCTGCGCCATATCGCTGCCGGTGAACCTCAAAGCGTCTGCGATCATCTTGGAATCCCCGATCACAAACGGCTTGCACACACCATATATCTTGGGGTCAGCCAAGGCCTTGACGGCCAACTCCGCCCCGATTCCCGCCGGGTCCCCCATGGTAATGGCAATGACCGGACGCGCATCGCCGCTATCCCTACAACTCGCGGCCATATGCTACAACCTCCCTTGCTTGGACCTCCACCATGTGGTGGAGATGCCTCACGCTCTGCACTAGCGTATCTTTGCCCCCGAAGCTACCAGCCTTTGTAACAATCATCATCCCGGAGTGAGGACCGCCCACCAGATGTCCAAATGGAACCCCCGGAACCACCTCATCCACAAGGCTGACTCCGACCGCCCCAAGGCACTTGCAGACTGCCAGCGAAGTATCGCCGCCGGTCAGCACAAGGCCGGCAACGGGACATGCGCTCAATACGTCCTTGCAGACACGTCCGAGGTAGTGAGCTATTCTTCGGCTGTTTTCGAGGTATGGGACTGACGATGCATCCGGCGCGCACGATGCACATGAGGCAGGGTCGATGTCCGCCGCCGCGTTGCCGCAGTCAGAACGCAGAGAGCTGAGGCTGATCACAACATCGTCGCCGGCGCTTAGGCGGCGCGCGATTTCCTCCACAATCGTATCCGTTCCGGCCTCGTCGTCATCGAGCCCGGACAGTATCTCATTGGGATCCAGGATTACGCTGTGCAGCCTGAGCCGGCGAACGGCGCACTCAACCTGTTCTCTCACGGTAGGGCTCACAGAACCTACTGCCACTAGCACGCCTCGATTTCTCCGATGGGTCTCTTGATTGACGATGGAGCCCACGACTCCCGGGATCTGCGGTATCTTGCTTGCCAGCCCCGCGGATCCGGCCACTATCGTAGGATAGTCGAGAAGCGATATTGATCGCGCGATGCACGCGAGGTCATCGTCTGTGGAGGCGTCCACGACCAATATCTCCGACCCGTCCTGTATCATGCTCGAAAATACTCCCGGCAGCGCGGCAACGCCCAGCCGGACCTTGTCTATGGGAACATGAGCGACCCGTCGCGCGGTTTGACCGGCCAGCAAAGTAGGAACGTGCGACTCAGTCACCGGAGTTAAGATGTCGCATGCCACTTCGCTTTCGCCAAGAGGCGTATCGCCCACAAGCTGCCTGCCGCCGATTGTCACACGGCCGGTGATGGGAAAGGCGGGAACAACGAAAGCCGCAAGCGCCCCAAATGCGTCCATGGCGGCATCCAGCTCAGCGCCGATGTTCCCTCGGAGGGTAGAGTCGATCTTCTTGTAGATCTTGGCTATCCCCATCTTCTTGATAGCTTCTGCCGCAACCCTGACTCGATCGTACGCGGATCTCGGCGCGCAAAGCCGGGTATCGGTGTTCACAACCACAACATCTGCTCTTCGTACAGCGTAATCCAGCGAATCTAGCTGAAACACTACGATTGTCGATACTCCGTATTTGCTGAACTGCACACCTGTATCATTCGCGCCTGTCAAGTCGTCTGCAATGACAGCTAGTTTGTGCGACCCCTGCAACGTTCCGGCCAGGAGATCCCGATTGCTCCCGGCGCTTCACCTGCCTCTCCAGCCCTCCCGGATAAACCGGGCTGTGCCGAGCGCCCCGCAATAGGCGCGCCTGCGACTTCGCCATATCGTATATGCAATTGGCGTGCCATCGGGGAGCAGGAGACTCGAGGACGCGGAAAACGAGGATAGCAGCGAATACTCCAAATCGGCGGGCGGGCGAGACAGCAACGGGGAGTGCAAATCCCAAGGCTTGCCTGGACGGTGCGATGCAAATCGCAACGGGCCTAGCATGTAAAACACGGCATACGCTGCAATTTGGTACTGCAATCGATGCATACTGCGACAGAACCCTAGGGCTTGTTCCTCACCAAACGTCTCCACAAAGTGGATCTGCTGATGCCGAGCAGTTCGGCAGCGCGGGTCTGGTCGCCTCCGGTGGCGTCCAGGACAGCATTCATCACGTATTCCTCGATACCTCTCAGTCCGCCGTCAAAGGGCAACGAAATGGTCATACGCTCGGTCCGCAAGTCGCAGTCCGCCCCGTTCCTGTCAAGGAGTTTTACAACTTCCTCCCTTGACACCTGCGGTCCATCTACGGCGACCGCAAGCCGCTCACACACGTTTCGCAGTTCCCTTACGTTACCCGGCCAGGAGTATCGAGCGAGTTCAGCGGCGGCATCGGGCGTAAGCGTCTTGGGGCTCAGACGCGCGTCCGCGCAGGCGGCGCCGAGCAGACGCCGAGCTAGGCCCGGAATATCGCCGCGCCGCTCTACCAGCGAGGGAATCCTGATGGTGAGCACGTTCAATCGGTAATAGAGGTCGGCTCGGAATCGGCCTTCTCGAACTGCCTTGCCCAGGTCTCTGTGTGTAGCTGCGATCGCCCTTACGTCAACGGGGACGATGCGGTCGGCTCCAACCCGCATGACCTCACGCTGTTCCAGCACTCGCAGCAGCCTTGCCTGAATAGGCAGCGACATGTCGCCTATCTCGTCCAGGAATATCGTGCCTCCGTGAGCCAGTTCGAATAGGCCGGGCTTGCCTCCCTTTCTGGAACCAGTGAACGCCCCTTCCTCATATCCAAACAGCTCGCTCTCGAGCAGGCTCTCGGGCAATGCCGCGCAGTTCACCGCGACAAACGGCCCACGCCGCCGCTTGCTTGCATTGTGGATGCTCTGGACGAACAGCTCCTTCCCCGTCCCAGTCTCGCCCAGAACAAGCACGGTGGACTCAGTGGCGGCAAACTTCTTGGCCAGTTCCACCACATCGCGAGTGCAAGGTTCGTCGGCGACAATGTCGCCGAAAGAGTGTTTGGCCACATATCCTCTCAAATACAGTTCCCTACGT
>CAYYHF010000133.1:0-7439 GCA_964471415.1 uncultured Clostridia bacterium
ACGGCGGCGCCGGCTTCCGGCGTCTTCGATCTGCTGAGCCTGGCTATGAGTTTCATGACTCCCTGCAGTATGAGTAGGCCCACGAAAGTGACCGCCATGCCGAGGAGCAATGTCTGCAAGCCGAGCAGCATATTCTCACCTGTGGTCATTGTATGCGCCTCCCATCACATCGGAATGTTCCCATGTTTCTTGGGGGGACGCGACTCTCGCTTGGTGGACAGCATATCCAGTGCCCCCAGAAGCCTGACGCGGGTCTGGGCCGGGTCGATCACATCATCCACGAACCCGCGCGCTGCCGCAACAAAGGGGTTGGCGAACGTAGAACGGTAATCCTCGATTTTCTGCTTGCGGGCCTCCGCCGGGTTTTCAGCTTCCGCGATTTCACGGCGGAATATGATGTTTGCGGCGCCATCGGGGCCCATGACCGCGATTTCAGCTCCGGGCCAGGCAAACACGGCATCGGCGCCCAGATCGCGGCTGCACATAGCGAGATACGCTCCTCCGTAGGCTTTGCGGACTATGAGAGTTATCTTGGGCACCGTTGCCTCAGAGTAGGCGTAGAGCAGCTTGGCGCCGTGCCTGATTATCCCTCCGGTCTCCTGATTGACGCCCGGTAGAAATCCCGGCACGTCCACTAAGTTGATGATGGGGACGTTGAACGCATCGCAGAACCTGATGAAACGGGCGGCCTTGTCGGACGCGTTTATGTCCAAGCATCCCGCCGCCATGGCGGGCTGGTTGGCGATGATCCCTATCGGACGGCCGCCTAGGCGCGCAAAGCCCACGATGATGTTCATGGCGAAGTGCTGATGCACTTCGAAGAAGTCGGCATTGTCGACGAAACCGGCGATCACATGGCGCATGTCATATGCCTTGTTCGACTCGGACGGCACGATATCGCGCATTTTCAGGTTGACGCTGTTGGCCTCATCGGGAGAGGCCAGAACCGGAGGATCCTCCAGGTTGTTCGCGGGGAGGTAGGACAGGAGCTTGCGAATGGCGAGGAAGCAGTCGTCTTCAGTGTTGTACATGAAGTGTGCAACGCCGCTTACGCGGTTGTGCGCGGCGGCGCCGCCGAGTTCGTCGGCGGATACGTCCTCGCCTGTGACTGCCTTGATCACCTGCGGACCGGTGATGAACATGTTAGCTCCCTGTACCATGAAGACGAAGTCGGTCAGTGCAGGGGAGTAGACTGCGCCGCCCGCGCAGGGCCCCATAATCACTGAGATCTGTGGGATGACGCCCGAGGAAATGGTGTTTCTGCAGAAGATCTGGCCATAGCCTGAGAGAGCGTCTACGCCCTCTTGAATACGCGCTCCCCCGGAGTCATTGATCCCGATGAACGGCGCTCCGACTTTCACCGCCAGATCCATGACCTTGCAGATCTTCTTGGCGTGCATTTCTCCTAGCGACCCGCCCATAACCGTGAAGTCCTGCGCGAAGATGAAGACCTTTCGTCCGTCTATGTTTCCGTAGCCGGTAACGACCCCTTCGCCGGGGAGTTCCCGCTCGGCCATGCCGAGATCGTGACACCTGTGCTCAACGAACATATCGAGTTCGACGAAGCTTCCTGGATCCAGCAGACGATCGATTCGCTCTCTGGCGGTCAGTTTGCCTGCGGCATGCTGCTTCGCCACGCTCTTGGGGCCGCCCCCTTCGAGCACCTTGCCTTTTCGGGCACTCAGTTCGCGGAGCTTGTCGTTGTCGCCCAAATAAACTCACCTCGCTCAATCGCTCGATCAGGCTTGTGCGCATTATGCATACCGAACCCATTATACACTCTGGAGTGAACTCCTGCCACAACTGTCAGGTTCGCTGTCACGTCCGCACGTCTGCCTCCAGGACCCCGTCAGAGTGCTTGCCCCGAAAGCGGGCGATGCTGCGACAACTCAACCATTGCACCTTCATTGCATCCTGCCCATATCTCTCCCCTTCGCGCGTCTATGCCCGCTGCCCAATGCAGGAATCCGTCGCGCGCTCGGCGTATGACTCACTATCTATTTCAAAGGCGGTGTCATGTATGGACGCAATCGAGTTGCGAAGCGATACTCTGACTCTTCCCACGGACGAGATGCGCGAGGCGATGAGCAGGGCCGAGGTAGGAGACGATGTGTACGGTGAGGATCCAACTGTGAGGCGCTTGGAGGAATTGTCCGCCCGGAAGGTGGGTAAGGAAGCGGCCTTGTTTGTCCCGTCCGGAACCATGGGCAACCTGTTGGCGGTGATGACGCACTGCCGACGAGGCGATGAGATTGTGCTGGAGTCGGAATGCCACATCTACTATTACGAAGTGGGCGGCCTTTCCGCAGTGGCCGGCGTGGTGCCGCGTCTTGTGAAAGGGAGAAACGGAATACTTGACCCGGACAGCATCGCGGCCGCGATCAGGGAGGCGAATATCCACTACGCTCCGACAGCGTGCTTGTCTATAGAGAACACTCATAACAGAGGCGGCGGGACGGTAACGTCTGTATCTGAAATGGCGGCGCTCCGCCAGGTCGCCGATGGGCGCCGACTCGCTGTTCACTTGGACGGCGCGCGCATATTCAACGCCGCCTTGGCCCTCGGGGCGCCGGTGCAGGAGATCACAGGCTACGTGGACTCAGTGATGTTCTGCCTGTCTAAGGGGCTGTCCGCTCCAGTGGGTTCGATCCTTGCCGGCAGCGCCGCATTCATCACGGCTGCACGCAAGAACCGGAAGATGCTGGGCGGCGGAATGCGTCAGGCGGGAGTGCTGGCCGCCGCCGGCATTGTGGCAATCGAGAAGATGGTCGACAGGCTCGCCGACGACCACGCGAACGCACGCAAACTCGGGCTTGGGCTGGCCCAGATCCCCGGAATCGCCATTGACCTATCGACTGTGCAGACCAATATCGTCGCGTTCGATGTCTCGGCGTTTGGAACGAGCGCAGCTCAATTCGCCGCTGAACTCGCCCAGGAGGGAGTGCGCGTTACTACCCGGCCGCCTTCAGGGCTGAGGGCAGTGCTCAACAGGCATGTGGATGCGGCAGGAGTGGAGCGGACGCTCGAAGCGGTGGCTACTGTGTGTCGCCGGCATCGCTGTTGATATCGGAAGGTCCGCCAGACCAGGTCGGCCACTCGTTCGGCGCCTTTTCGAAGTGTCGGAGCGTTCTGAGCTTGTCCCACTGTATCCTGGCAGCGAGCGCCGCCGCGGCCGCCGATGCGCTGGAGTAAGTGGATGAAGAAGCGGACAGATCCAATGGCGAGGGCCAGGAGGTCACAGCCGCAGTTGAGGCAACGGGAAGCACGACAGCCGCCGTTGCCGGCTTGGCCAGTTCCACGTGCGCGGCTGACAACTCCATGAGAGTATAGCGTTGCCACGCATCCGGTGCACCGCCGGCGGACAATCCGGAGGGCGCCAGGTAATACAGAAGCGGTTCATGCTCCAGCCCAAGAAGGCTAGCATATGCGCAAGCGGCGGCGAAGTCGAACAGGCTGTCGGAGGCCATCACGTGGATGAACGCGGGCAGCTTCAGCAGCTCGGCCCGAGCGGCCTGGAAAGTGTGGGCGCTCACCGCGACCACCGGCACGACCTTGTTCACCATGGGTACGCCCACGCGGTGCGCGGATGACATGTCGGCCGCGGGAGCTTGCGCCTCTACGCTCACCCATAGCCTGTTGTCGCCCGGGACTTGCGGCTCGACGGTTTCAACGAACCGCCAACCTGGTTGAACTTGGGCTACGCTGCCCGGTACTGGTAGGCCGTAGGACTCGGGCATGTGTTGGGACAGATAAGACGCCAGCAGGTACGCAGCTGCGTACGCAGGGAAATAGTGACTGCTGTCGGCCCATACCTGCTCGGCCTGGCCCAGCGAGCGGAAGAGCTTCACTGACTCAGACGGAGGCATGATGCTATCCTCGACGCCGTTGATCATGAGGACAGGGCGGGGGTAGAGGTCAGGTACGTTGATGGGATCGACGGGCTGGAGCACTTCGGCAATGCCCTCTACATTGAGAACCCGTGTCTTGGTGATCTCTCGGAAGGCCGCGACTAATGGGTGTTCGCTGTTCTGTGCGATACCCGATACTCCGCATCCGGCCATGACGAACACGCCCGTTCGGAATCTGGGTTCCGTCTTGTAGGCCAGCGATGCCACTATCCCGCCCAAGCTGGCGCCGGCCATGGAGACGGCTTGTGAGTCGATCTCGGGGCGCTCGCTCAGCCAGTCGAGGGCGCGTCGCATGTCGATCACCGCGCGCCTGATATTGTCTCTGATCCCTTGGGGCGTATCCACTATGAGCTTCTGACCTGAGAAGAGCTGAACACCTTTGCTTCTGCGGTGATGGTATGGCAGACTGGGAGCGAGCCCTGCGATGCCTCGCTTGGCCACAAACTCGGCTAGCATCCAGAATTGTTCCTCTGAGTCGGAGAACATTCCGTGCAGTCCGATTATGGCCGGGCTGCCGGCGCCGCGAGGCGCAGTTGGCACGAAATAGTGGCAATACACAGTGTCGCCCTCGCTCTGATACTGGAGATCGTAATGCTGGTACCATTCGTTGGCGCCTAGCAAGGCTATGGAGGCTTCGAGGGGACGTCTGTTATCATAAACGTAGAAATCTTCAATCGATTGTGCATCAAATGCTCTGGGACCGGAAAGCAAGGAACGGCTGGGGTAGAGCTGTGTTGCCGATACCGGAATAGGAATCGTCAGAGAGGTTAACATCAACGCAGCAATCGTGGCGTAGGTTGCGCGCCACAGGATCCGGGAAATGCTGCGCTCACGAGTGCGCACGGGTCTGTGCAAGGAAGCCACCGCCCCATCCGTTTCGTCCGTTTCGGCCTACTTTGGGCCCGAGCCTTATTACCCATTATAGTGTACTTGGTCGCACCGCACCAGACGAATCCCTTCCTGTGCAGACTGCGTTCTTAACGCCGGAGTTCCTGGTATGGGGATACTATTGTGGAGGTGGTTGCCATGCCGTTGCTGGTGAGAATGCCCGAGCGAGCTTGTGGCACAACGCGCATTCGCGAGGTAGTCGGTCCTGCTCGTCCCGGGCAGGAACTGCGCCACATCTACCTGGGGTTCGTTCGCATGCGACAGGGCCAGCGGCGAGGGTTTGATTTTGGTCCTATGGATACGGTGGCTGTTGTGCTCAGCGGCGCGGTGGAGGCAGCGTGGGAGGATGTGGACGGGAAGATGAGACAGGAGACCGTCGAGGGCCGAGGTGATGTGTTTGACGGACCGCCGTGGGCCGTGTGCGCACGGCCCTACACAACGCTGTTCATCAAGGGAGTGTCGGAAGCAGCTGAATTGGCGCTCGTTCGCGCGGAGCTGATCGAGGAGAAAGCGGGTGGAGGCTCCCACGGCGCGGTGCAGCCCGGTGTGGAGATCGTGACGCCCAAGCAGGTCCAGGTGCAGGCAATCACGCCCGGCGCCTGCTCCATGGAGATTCGTGGCATTGCCGCTGTGGCCTGCCCGAGGCATGCTGCCGGGAATGTCATGATGGTGGGAGAGACACTGATTTCCGGCATCGGCGCTGAGGCCGGCGACCAGGTTGCGGCTGAGAGCGGGACTTTTACCGGGCAGGGCTGCGAAGAGGTCAGGCACTTCAGGCTGAAACCCGCATCGGGTTCTGGGATTCAGAGGGTGTATTCGAGCGGCTACGATCATGTGTATGTCATTCATGACCTGGACACAGTGGCGATTCCTGTCGGATTTCGCCCTGACCCGGCCGCTGCCGCGCCCGGCCACGAGCTTTACTGCCTGTGGGCTGTGGCCGGGTCGCAGCAGCTATGCGCGCTGCACGAGCCGGGCGCGCTCTGGCGTGGCTGCCGCTAGCATACAACGATGCTGTTGCCGTGGTCGGCTCCTCCCATCAGGCGGAGGTAGTGCTCATGCCTTCCCCTCGTTATCAGGCCCTGCTCCACGGCCTTGCGCACGGCGCAACCAGGCTCTTTGACATGCCTACAATCGTCGAATCTGCACAAATGGGCGTGCGGACGGAACTCGCGGAAGCACCACGCCAACTCCTCCCGGGAGATTTGGTGGAATCCGAATTCCCGCATCCCGGGCGTGTCCGCCACGTAGCTCCTATCGCCCAGCTTGATCAGACGCGTGCAGGTGGTTGTGTGGCGTCCCTTGCCTGTGCTTGCGCTGATGTGGCCTGCGGCAAGGACTACCCCGGGCGAGACTGCTGATATCAGGGAGGATTTGCCCACGCCGGACGGCCCCACCAGCGCCGACACGCGCCCGGCCAGTAGCTGCCCGAGTCGGTCGATGCCATCGCCGAGCACCGCCGATGCCATGATCACCGGGTAGCCGATTTCGGTGTACACTTTCGCGCGTCGAGCCAGGTTGCGAGCGGGCGCGGAAGCGGCGCGGCCATCGGTGCCGGGAGAGGGATCCGAATCCATCGCGGATGCGAGGTCGACCTTGTTAATGCACACGATGGCCTGCAGGCCGTAGTGCTCCGCCGCGGCAAGATACCGGTCCAGGGTTGTCTCTTTGAAGGGAGGCTCAGCTGCAGAAAGCACAACGACCACCTGATCTAGGTTTGCTGCGATTACCTGCTCATCCTGACGGCGGCCGGCAACCTTGCGCGAGAACCAGGTTCTTCTGGGTATCACCGATTCGATGACGTTCCTTCCCGCCCGCTGCGGGGCCACAAGCACCTGGTCTCCCGGCACGATGTCGCCTGGATTCGCGCTGGCCCGGGCCGTGCATTGGATGATGCCGATGGCTGTCTCCACCTGAAACAACCCTGAGGACGCAAGGATGACTATACCTTCTAGCTGCTCTCGAACCAAGACTGCTCAATCCTCCTGCCATCATGTACATGTGAAAGACCGCGTGTGGAGATGCCTCTTGATGGCATCCCATCCCCACCCGCGGCCGCTTGACTTCCAACCTGAGCCGGGGCCTGAGCCAAAAAAACGCGCCTGCTCTCGCAGGCGCGAACATTTCGCTCTCGGGCGGCAGCTACCCCATGCTCACGAATTGGGCGTCTAGGCCCGCGCCGTTTCAGATGGCGCCCAGAGCACGGAGAGCCGCTCCCTATGCTGCAACCGACGAAAGGTGGGTGGGACGATATTCGGGCAGACTGAACCTGTTCATGATCATCGACATCAAACCCACCTCCATCGCCAGACAAACCGGCGAATCGCTACATTCGCACCAGTATCATATCTCTGCAGGAAGGAGGTGTCAACTCACCCCACAGCGCGAGCGCGCCGAAGGGTCCAGGAATCCGTCAAAGTCACGCCCTCTCCGGCTTCGGCCTGCAGCCAGGATTCAACGTCAGATGACACCCACACGTATCTTTCCACGGCAATCCTAGCCGACAGTCGCGCGGATGGATGTAGAGAAGGTTGGCTATGCCGCGGCATAGCCTCCTTCCCTCCCTTCCTTCGTCCCTTCGTCGTGCGATTTCAGGTCACGGTCATCGCGGGCCGCCGGCGCAAAAGGGAGCGCCGCGGCCCG
>CAYYHF010000134.1:0-7417 GCA_964471415.1 uncultured Clostridia bacterium
GCCTTGTAGCTGGGGCTCGCGTGTGGGAAGAACTTGCTGCGCAATGCGGGCGCCAACGCCGGTCGCGAACCTGTACTCTACGACCCAGCCTTTGCGCCAACCCTGGGTTCTACGACCCAGGCGGGCGGCGAAATGCTTGCTTTGGGGGCCGAAATCGGATCCGGGTAACCGGCTTATCCGCAGGGAGTGAGGGTTCTGGAGGTATTTCGCTGTTGGTGTCGTAGATAGGCACTGGCGCCCTTGGCGCTGCGGGGCTCTGACCAGCCTCAGACTGCGTTCTGTTCTCGGCGAGCAATGGGATACGGTCGGGGAGCGAGGTCGGGTAGCTGTGACGCCGCGGTGAAACCGCGGAAGGTCACTGCGATGTTGCAGCAGTGATACTTAGGAGGGAAGTGACGCCGCGAGTCGGGTCGGCTCATGGCGCATGAGGAATGGCGTACGATCCCGAGATAGTCCGGACTAAGTTCATACCTCCTCTGCCTCGGAAGCGGCTTCTGATTCGTCCGCGTCTGGCCGAATTGCTTGAAGGGGCGGTATCGCACAAGGTTGCGATACTTCAGGCAGGCCCGGGTTATGGCAAGAGCACGGTGCTTGCTGTTCACCTGTCCCGTGCCAACATTCCGTCCTTTTGGTATTGTGTCAACGGCGCCGACACAGATCCTCGCGTGTTCATAGCCCACCTCATATGGTCTTTGCGCTCGGCGTATCCGACCATTGGATCGCGGGCGCTTTCGCTTCTGGAAGAGGACTACAGCCCGTCTGCGCGCCGCCAAGCCTTGGATTTTCTCGGAAATGATCTGATCGACCAGATTGTCGAGGACTTCGCTATTGTCATCGATGACTACCATGCGGTGGCGAAAAGTTCTGAAGTCAACGAGATCGTGGAGAACCTGATAAACACGATGCCTCCGCAGATGCATGTGATTTTGTCTACCAGGGAAAGACCTTCCTTCGGCTCGCTGGCCAGGTGGAGGGTGAGAGGCGATGTGCTTGAGATAACCGAGCGGGACCTGGCCTTCACTGTTCCCGAGATCCGAAGCCTATTCTCCGGGCCCTACCAACATGAGCTCACTACAGCGCAGGTGAAGACGGTTCTGGAACGCACTGAAGGCTGGATCATCGCGCTCGAGATGATCTGGCACGCGCTGCGCGAGGGGCTATCTTTTGAGGAGTTGTTCACCCGCACTCCATCATCGCTCGGAAGTGTTTTCGACTATCTGGCCCAGGAGGTGCTGGGCAAGCAGGAGCAGTATGTGACGGACTTCCTTTTGGATGTGTCGGCTCTCTCGGAACTGGATTCGGATGTGTGCGGTCGCGTATCGGGTAGGGACGACAGCGAGGAGATCTTGGCCAACCTCTCGGCGGCGGGATTGTTCGTCTATTATGCCGAAGCCGGCGCAGGCTCGTTCCGGTTCCATAACCTCCTGCGCACGTTTCTCAGGCGGCAGGCCAGGCGGGATGGCGCGCGCTGGGCGGAGTGTAACCGCAAGGCTGCTGCTCACTACAGTGACCGCGGCCAGGAGGGGAGGGTGATTGACTACCTGCTTGCGGCGGGCGAGTGCGATGGCGCCGCTCAGCGACTTCTCAAACTCGCTCCCGAGCTCGTGCAGAGCGGGAGGTTCGAGGCCCTGACGTACTGGGTCGGCGAGTTGCCCGGTGCAACGCTGGAGGCTTATCCCGATCTGCTGCTGCATAGAGCGGATGTGTACAGGCTGTCTAGCGACTACCAGAATGCTCTGGCCTGGTATGCTATGGCGGACGACATCTTCGCTGCCAAAGCGGATGCCGCGGGCAGGTGCCGGGCCTTGAAAGGTAAGGCCATGGTGTATCTGGACACTGTGGAACCTGCAATGAGCGAATCGCTGCTCAGCGAGGCACTGATGCTTCTGCCTGAGGAAGAGCGTCTGGAGAGGGCCACTCTTCTTAGAATGATGGCCGAAAGCAAGACCAATCAGGGGAAGATGCAGGAGGCGCGCAGACTGGTCCGTGCAGCTGAGGAGCTGATCAGCGCGGCAATGGAGGACGAGTTGGATATCCGAGTGCATCTGCGCACAGGCAGGCTGGGTGCTGCTTTGGCGTCTCTACAGAGGCGAGCCGGCGAGGAGCAGGACGTACACGCGTTTCCGGTTTCTCCGGTTTCCGCAGTGGGGCCTGGGTCGGCAGCCGGCCCGGGGTTGGCAGCGGGGCAGGCTCGCGCGGAGGAACGGGGCCGGCCGGCCCGCTCTCACCGCGAAACTCAACTTCTGTTGTCGCTGGTGTACTCGCTGATCGGCGAGGGTGAGAAGGCTCGGACGTGCGCTGAGGCGGGGATCCGGCTCGGGCGAGATCTGAAGTCACCGTTTGTGGAGGCGGTGGGGTATATGCGCCTCGGGCACGCGTGCCATATCTCCCCGTCTATCAGGGGTCCGGACGCGGAGATCTGCTACAGGCGCGCTTTGGAGATATGCGACCGGATCAAGGTGACGCGCGGCCGCGCGGAACCCCTGATGGGGCTGGCCTTGGTGCACTCGATGGGCGGCGACCTGGCTAGTGCTGAGAAGGAGTCCGAGGAGGCTCTCAAGATATGCCGAGCCGCCGGCGATGAGTGGCTTGCCGGGTTTGTGCAAATCGCGATGGGCGCCGGCATGGCATTCACCGGTCTCGATGCTCCCGCGACTTCCTGGCTAGCTTCGGCCAAGCAGACTTTCGCCCGGGTGGGCGACGAGTACTGTTCTGCCGTGTGCGATCTGTGGCTGGGCGTGCTTGCGCTGCATCGCCGCGATCAGGAAGCGCTCAAGCAGATTCTTGGCGAGTTGTTCGGCGCGATACGAACGCACAGCTATGAGTTTCTTTTCACCAAACGCACGCTCTTTGGCCCACGCGACCTTGGCGTCTTGGCCCCACTGCTTGTGGAGGCAGGCCGCCTTGGGATAGACCGCGATCATGTGGCGTGGCTGCATTCAGCGACAGGACTTCCGCCTCTTGAGTATCATCCTGGCTACACCCTGCATGTGCGCACTCTGGGGCGTTTTGTGGTCTATAGGGGCACGGAAGAGGTGGCCAACCGCGAGTGGCAGCGCGAGAAGGCCCGCAGCTTGTTTCAGCTGCTCCTGGTGAACCGCAAGGGGTATCTGCACAAGGACCAGATCCTCGATGCGCTCTGGCCGGGACTGGATACGGATGTGGCGTCAAGTCATCTTAAGGTGGCTTTCAACGCCATGCTCAACGTGATCGAGCCGGGCAGGCCGGCGCGGGTGAGTTCATTCACAGTCAACCGGGAGGGACCTCTGTACGGGCTCAATCCTCTTTCGGGCACGTGGGTGGACGCGGACGAATTCGAGAGCCTGGTGACCAAGGCCGGGCGGTTGGCGCCTTCTGATCCGCAGGGGGCGTGCGATCTCTACAGGAAAGCTATCAGTCTGTACCGCGGCGACTTTCTTCAGGAATCGCTCTATGAAGATTGGGCCATAGCAGAGCGCGAGCGCCTGCTGGCTGTGTATCTACGAGCAGCCCAGAGCTTCGCCGAATTGCTCTACGGCGGTCATGAGATTGAGGATTGTATTGACGTGTGCGAGTCCATTCTCACCCGCGACCAATGCTGGGAGGAAGCATATGGTCTCCTGATGCTGTGCTACCTTGAGCGCGGCAACAGATCGATGGCGCTGCGCGCCTACGAACGGTGCGAGGCGGTGCTCCAGTCGGAGATGGGCATGAGTCCCAGTCGCGATACGGCGGCGGTGCTGGAACGCGTGAAGCGGAATATGTAACTTGCTTGTAACCCTCCGGTTACCCCCCTGTAACACCTTCACTCTATTGTCAGAGTAGCCCGCATTGTCCTCACTTTCGAGATCACAGGCCACATTCCATATTGAGGAGGTAGTCTTTCCAATGCGATTGAAAGACAAGGTAGCCATCGTAACCGGCTCTGGTCGCGGACTAGGCAGGGAAGCGGCGGTCTTGTTCGCGCAGGAGGGCGCACAGGTGGCAGTGTGCGATATCAATGAACAGGCCGCGGCGGATGTCGCGAAGTCTATTGCAGATGCCGGCGGTGCTGCCATATGCGCGAGAGTGGATGTCACCGATGCCGAGAGTGTTCGCGCCATGGTGGACCGCGTCATAGAAAAATTTGGAAGGCTCGACATTCTCGTGAACAACGCAGGGATCACGGCAGATGCGATGCTCGTGAAGATGACCGATGATCAGTGGGACCGCGTTGTCAACGTCAACCTCAAGGGCGTGTTCAACTGCACGCGCGCGGCGGCGCCTATCATGATCCAGCAGGGTTCGGGTAAGGTCATCAACACTGCATCTGTTGTCGGAATATACGGGAACTTCGGGCAGTCCAACTACATAGCCACTAAGGCCGGCATTATCGGAATGACGAAGGGCTGGGCGAAGGAACTGGGGCGCAAGGGCATCAACGTGAACGCGGTCGCTCCGGGATTCACTATGACTGAGATGATGTCGACAGTGCCCGAGAAAGTCCTGACCACGATCAGAGAGAAAACGCCGCTGGGCAGGCTGGGCCAGCCCAAAGATATTGCTTACGCCTACTTGTATCTCGCGTCTGGTGAGTCCGACTTCGTTAACGGCGCAGTGCTTCAGGTCGACGGAGGATTGGTTTTGTGAGGCATTCGGGTCTTAGGAGGGATAGCATTGGACCTGAAGGAAGCTTATCGACGCAAGCTGATATCGATTGAGGAAGCCGTGGGAAAGGTGGAGTCTGGCCAGTCCATCGTGGTTGCCATGTGCGCGGCTGAGCCTCCCGGTCTTCTCGAGGCAATTTCGTCTCGAAAGGACGAACTCGAAGACGTGACTATCATGTCCTGTCTTCTTATGAGGGACTACGATTTTCTCAAGCCTGAGATGCGAGGGCATTTCCTCAATGAGGCATGGTACTACGGTCCCTACTCCTACAGGGCTCATCCGGGCGGAACGGTGTCGTTCATGCCCAACCACCTACATGAGTGCGGCCTCAAGAAGAAGGAACTCGACCCTCCGCACATATTCTGGGGCACGGCGACTCCGCCCGACAAGAACGGCTATATGTCTCTTTCACTCAGCCTCACCTACGAAAAGCCCATGATCCAGGCGGCCGACATGGTTGTGCTGGAGATCAACGCCAACCTCCCTCGGACGCTGGGCGACACCCACATTCACATCTCGCAAGTGGACTATATTGTAGAGAACACGGTACCTCTCATCGAAACACAGCCCATCGAGCCTTCCGATGTAGAGATGGAGATAGGTAGGAATGTAGCTTCGCTCATCGAGGATGGAAGCACACTGCAGCTAGGAATCGGGGGCATCCCTAACGCCGTTGCGGCGTACCTCGTGGACAAACATGACCTGGGCATTCACACGGAGATGATCACGGACGGCATGGTAGATCTGTTCAACGCGGGGGCGGTGACTGGGCGAAGGAAGACTCTGTGGCCGGAGAAAATGGTGGGCTGTTTTGCGCTGGGCACCAAGAAACTGTATGAGTTCATCCACGACAACCTGGGAGTAGAACTCCACGGCGGACACGTGACCAATGATCCTTGGACTGTCGGGCGCAATCATAAGATGGTGAGCATCAATACCACGTTGCAGGTGGATTTGACGGGCCAAGCCAATTCCGAAACCCTGGGAACCCGGCAGTACAGCGGCGGAGGCGGCGCTCTCAATACATGTATGGGCGCGCAGATGTCGCCCGGAGGCAAGGCCATACTGGCGCTTCGGTCAACGGCCAAGGGCGGCGCGATATCCACGATAGTACCGTGTTTCAAAGACGGGCAGTCAGTCACGATTCCCAGGGCCGACATCGACTATGTGGTGACGGAATACGGGATCGCTCACCTCAAGTCGATGAACGTCCGAAAACGTGTGGAGGCCTTGATCGCCATAGCGCATCCAGATTTTCGCGAGTCGCTGAGGTCGGAGGCAAGGGCACTTCAATACATCTTCTAGGATGGAGGCAGTCCTGATGGAGCGTTATGCAAGGGTCATCGGAACCGGTCAATACATACCCGAAATCGAGGTCACTAATGACCAAATCGCCGCTAAAGTGGATAAAGGCAAGCCCGGGCTGGGCGCGGTCGTATACAAGTTCGAGCAGAACTCCGGCATCAGGCGGCGCTTCTATGCCCCGCGGGAGTGGGCCACTTCTGATCTGGCGGTTCGGGCAGCACAGGCGGCGCTGGATGACGCGGGGATCAAGCCCGAGGATGTCGACCTGATCATACTGGGCACCGACAGCCCCGATTACATCACTCCCGCTACATCCGTTGTGGTCCAGCGCAAGCTGGGCGCGAAGAACGCGGGCACATACGATGTGGGCTGTGCGTGCGCGTCTTTCCCCACTGCCGTGTCCGCAGGCGCCGGGCACCTGGCCACCAACACGTGGATGAAGAACGTGTTGGTCATCGGCGCTTACATGATGAGCAAGCTCGCCGATCCCGCTGACCTTATGTCCTTCTTCTACGGCGATGGCGCCGGGGCGGCGGTGCTCACCGTAGGAGACAAGCCTGGATTCGTTACATCTTCATTTCTGGCCGATGGCAGCTACCATGGGGCTTGGGGCATCTACTCGGGTGGAACTGCCGAGCCGGCATCGTGCGAGTCGATCAAGGCTGGGCGGACCACCGTCCGTCTGGTGGATAAGTACCCTGCAGAGGTGAATCACGAAGGCTGGCCCAAGCTGGCGCGCATGCTCGCCCAGCGCGGCGGGTTCACTTTGGACGATGTGGACATGTTCATATTCACTCAGGTCAACCAGAGCTCTGTGGGAATAGTCATGGAGGCGCTGGGGCAGCCGGTTGAGAAGGCCCACTGCGTCATGGGGGATATTGGATACACCGGTTCGGCCTGCATACCCATGGCATTCCACGATGCGAGGAAGAAGGGCAAGATCAAGCCGAACGATCTAGTAGTGTTGATCGGATCAGGAGTGGGCTACAACCAGGCGGGTGTAGCGCTCAGGATGTAGCGGGATTGATGCAGCGGAATGCTGGCAGAGTTGGGGCGGGAGTGCAGTGATGGCTTCCAATGCTTGCGTTTTGGTAAATAGCAGTATGGAGCCGAAGGGGACTGACTTGTCTACGTTGAATAGTCCTGGTGCGCGCAGGAGTCTGCCTTCGCGCATGAGACCTACTGGGAAATCAGGGAGGTAGACGATTATGAAGGAAGCCGTCATCGTTTCTGCTGCGAGAACCGCTATCGGCACTTTCAGCGGCACTCTTGCGAACACACCCGCGTCTGAACTTGGCTCCACAGTCGTTCGAGCAGCGCTGGAGCGGGCAAAGACGGAGCCTGCGGCTGTCGACGAGGTCTTGCTGGGCTGCATCCTCCAGGCCGGTCAGGGTCAGAACCCTGCGCGCCAGGCAGCTCTGCGGGCGGGTTTGCCGGTCGAGACGCCTTGCGCCACAATAAACAAGGTATGCGGATCCGGGCTGAA
>CAYYHF010000135.1:0-2755 GCA_964471415.1 uncultured Clostridia bacterium
CGCGGCGAGGTGCCCGCCCAGGCCGCCGGCGCTCAGAGCTGATTCTGGAGTAGGCCGACCAGAGCATCGCGACCGTCTCTATAGAAGTGCCAGCCGCCAGCGGCAAGCCGTTGCGAAACCGCGGATTCGGTTATCCCCAGAGCATCGGCTGCGGCGCGTTGAATCGCTCCCGCATCGACTAGATGAATCGCTTGACGCTGCTCGGGGCTCCACCCGTTTCTCATGTGAAGCAGGAGATTGGCCAAGGCGGCAAGCTGACGATCCGTCCGCTCTCCAAACCCGCTGAACGCAACGTGCTTGCGTTTGCTCCTCGCTCGGCGCAGAGCCTTGCCCGCCTCGTGCCAAGCCGGGCCGTCCATTCCGATGGCATCCGACCGTAGAGGGGTGCTGAGCTGACCAACGCCGATTCCGAAACGCAGCTCCACGGGGTGGACGCCTTCCACCGCCCGCTCCATCGCCGCGAACACCTCGTGCGCGCATCCAGGCTTGAGCATACCTTGAGCCTCATCGCCATGGGTTACGACAAAGCGAGCCTGGATGAACTCCTCGAACTCCTTGTTCAGAGTGGTCATCGTCTCAAGAAACCGCTCCTGCGCCAGTTCGCGATGGGGGATCTGCCTTGACCTGCGCATGTCCATCTTGACTGCAACGAACTTCCCTGTAGGGATCATCGGAGCACCACCTTGAGCGCCAGCCCGACCAGAAGGGCTATGAGCATACTATAGAGCGTGCCGAGCAAGTAGTATTCGGCGAATGACGGGTCCTTCTCGATTCTGGAGAACCGAGCGATCGACTTAGCGGTCAACGTAAGGCCCATGGCGCTGTATTGCCCCAGCGCCAGAAAGACTGCCATTATCCATCTCTCAAGCGTCCCGATTGCCCGGCCCGCCCTGAGAGTAGAAGCATCCGGGTATTCGCCGTTGTCTCTCGGCATTGGGCCTGCATCGCTAAGGATCCCTGAGGGCCCGGAGGTCGCGACCACCCCGGTGGACGGAGCAACCTCCTTACCCAACATGCACCGGACGATGTGATTGGACGGACCGCCCATGAAAGCGAACGCCGCAAACACCGCAGCCAGTTTGAGTGGGGTCAAATGGGCGATATCGCCCAAGACCGCGCTGGCCGCCAGCCAGATAGCCGAGCTCAGCGCGCCCGGAGCGAAGGTCGCAAACTGAGACGTCAGCGCGGCGAGGCTCAGCGTGAGCAGCATGGGCGCCAGCTGCAGCCAGACGAAACTTGAACCGGCCCACGAACGCACTTTGCCCTGCAAGCGAGAGATAGGAAGCTCGGCGCTTCCTATCAGGATCTGGGCAACCACAACAACGAGGAACCATCGGTCAGGGCGGAATGCCAGCGCCAGCAGAAGCAACAGGGCCGCAGCTCGCCAGGCGCGAGCCCGCCAGTATGCTGCGCCTGCCCCGCGTGGTAACGCTCGAGGCGGCGCCGCCGGATCCGGCAGCATGTTAGCCGCAGACTCTTTGGCGCAATACTCGGCTGCCAGTAGAAGCGCCGCCAGAAGCAATCCTCCCCCAAGTTGGCCCTGGTCTAGATGAAACTCATCCAACGAGGACACCTCCCACGCCGGCAAGCATCACAGTGTAGATGATGATTAAGCTATTCCCCTTAATTTCATTATATTAAGTTGTATTGCTTAAATCCATTATGTTTAGCTTTCGCGCTTAAGCACCTCATGTCAAGCCCGGTCGGCGACCCCCACAGGGTCCCGTCAAAGCCCCTTTCGCTTTCTTGACCTCTGGATCCCATCGACTGCCGCTACAGGCCCTAAATTCCCCAGCCGTCCGGGTCTATGCGACTATACACTCGACTATGCAACAACCACTGCTTCAATTCCCGACACACCGACTCATCCCGGAGGCCAGCTAGAAAGGATCCCCCGCCGGCTCAAACACGTATTCAGCCACAAGCGGTCCTTGCAGGTACGTCCAACTGCCCTCCAGACCATGCGCCCGGGCGCCCAATTCCAGGTGGAGCATGGCGATGCCGCAGTCCAGCCTGGCTGGAATCATGCGCAGCAGGTCGGGCCCGCTGGCTGTGACCGCAATACGATCCGTCATGACATCGAACTCCCAAGGCTGTCTGTTCACCGCGGACGGCGCCAGTCGAGCCGCTTCCAGCGCCTCTCGGCAACCGGGTCGCCACATGCTGTCCGGGATCCCACGCGTCAGCATCTCCAGCGGTTTCCTCCTATGTGACCCTGCAACAGCGCGAATCGCGTGTGCACCTGCGCTTTCCACTGCTGCGGCCAAGCCTATGGGGGTCACAGCGACAATGCTTTCCGAATCCAGGAGAGTGATTCGCCTGCGCGCCTCGGTTTTCTTGTATGTGCCGGCCAGCCAGCAGGTCCCAAGGCCCAGCGATGTCGCATGAAGAATGATCCCCTCCCCCAAATAGCCCGCGGCCGCTTGCCACTGCGGATGGGACCTGTCTGCGACAATCGCCGCTACTATGCCGGCCCCACCGATCCCCCCGATGAAACCCATAGCGCCCGATAGGATTTCTGCCGCCCCCTCCTCAACCAGCACCCCGCGAGCGCCATCGCACATCGGCGAGAACCCGCTGAGGAGTTGCTTGATCTGGCCGATAGCCCCATCGCCAACCGGCCGTCCATCGTAAGCTCTCACCGAGCGCCTCGCGAATATCGCCTCATACCACGCGTCAACCAGACGACTTGGAACCACACACCGCACCCCCTTCGCCGCCCTCGTCTGCCAAAACCGCATCGATCATCTGCCGC
>CAYYHF010000135.1:2855-5587 GCA_964471415.1 uncultured Clostridia bacterium
CGGTGGGAGAACCTCTGAGCTTCACTAGAATGGCTGCCTTGGTCTTGTCGAACTGCTTCGTAAACAGCTCGGACCTTCGCGCAACGGTACCCGCGAAAATCAGGTCCACCACAGCTAGCTGCGCGGTGCGTGAGGCCATGGCGCCGCCCTGAAAGAGCGCCTCATCCGCCTTGGTGCATATGACGATGCTCGCAGCATCGCATATGGGCATGTCGGGAAAGTTCGTGATTGCCACTGTAGTCGCCCCGGCGTTCCTAGCGATGCTCAATGCTTCTACAGTATCGCGAGTGGAACCCGAGTAGGATATCCCAACGGCCACATCCTGGTCGCCCAACACCGCAGCTGACACAGCCTGCAGATAGGCGTTGGAGTTGAACCCGGCCGATAGGCCTATGCGCATAAACTTGATGTAGGCGTCCATTGCCACAACGTTGGAGGGGCCTGCCCCGTAAAAGTCCACCCTTCTTGCGTGCGCCAATGCGTCAATGGCCTTCCCGACTGCTTCATAATCCAGCGAACTCAGCGTGGCTTCCAAGGCCCTGATGTTGTTGGAGAAAACCCCGCTCGCCAGGGCGCTGATCTCTGTTGTGGCCCCCGCCTCGGGCACAGCGAACTCAGGCGCAACCGCCCCTAGTTCCTGCGCTACCGCTATGCGGAATTCCTTGTATCCATCCAAGCCGAGATTCTTGCAGAATCGAACTACAGTGGATTCGGAGACTTCGCACTGGCGCGCCAAGTCGGTGATGGTAGACTGAACTACCTTCCTGGGGTGCTTTAGCACGCAGAGAGCCACCCGCTGCTCGCTGGGGGGCAACGTGGCCAGCACTCCCTGAACTCGCAGCAGACATGCCCCTTCAACCCGGCCCACGCATCAACCCTTCTTTCCGAAGTAAGTGTCCGCTTGCTCCGCGCTCCATCCTTCATGGACTATGCCGCGCAGCGCTTCAATCATCCGCGTTGGGTCAGGCTGGCCCCACACGTTGCGCCCCATGGCGATGCCTGCCGCGCCCGCCCTCATGGCAGCCTCGACCATCTGGAAAGTCTGAATCGGCGCATCAGCCTTCTCGCCGCCCAACACCACTACGGGAACGGGGCAGCCCGCCACCACCTCAGCGCAACCTTCCTCAGTGCCGGGATAGAACGTCTTGACTATGTCGGTGCCGTACTCGGCCGCCGCCCGCGAGCCCAGCTTGACGGCAGCGAGGTTCGAGGGCTTGTCTACATTCTTGCCGGCCGGCCATACCTCTGTCATCAGCGGCATGCCCCAAGTATAGCAGTCGTCCGCAACCAGCGATGCCTGCCGAGTAAATTCGTCCTCCCGTTCATGCCCAAACTTGACCGTCACAGCCACCCCGGTGGCGCCCAGCTTGAGCGAGTGCGCGACTGAGCTTATCATGGTCTCCTCAAACCTGCCGCCCAGCACAGTGAAGCCTCCGGTGATCCGTATGATCAAGCCCACCCCCGAGTCCAGCGCCTCCCAGCCGCGTTCCACCATGCCGCGGGTGGTGAGGATGGCATCAGGCCTGCCGCGGACTACGCGCCCGAGCGCGTCAAGTGGGTTTTCAAGACCCTGAGCGGGGCCGATGATCTGCCCATGGTCCATGGCCACGATAACAGTGCGCCCGGTTTGGGGGTTTATGAGCGATTTCATCCTTATATGCTTGCCTATCACGACTATCACGCCTTCCGCCTGTCAGTTATCGAGCGAGAGCACAACGCGCATAGTGTCCTGGGACGGCATCTGGAGCATCGCCTGCTCGACCTGATCGAGGGGCACGACTTCGGACACCATGGGCTTCACATCTACGATTCCTCTTGAAATAGCGCGAACCGCTATGTGGAAATCCAGAGGCGTGCGGCTCTCAGACCCCATCAATTGCAACTCTGAATAGTGTATCTTGTTAGGATCCGTATCAAGCATGGCTCCCTTGGCAAACGCTCCGAACAGCACTACCCTGGAGGTGTTTCCTGCAACCGCAAGGGCCGACAGAGCAGCCTGAGTCGCAGGAGCAGTGACGATTACGATGTCGGGGGGCCCGGCGAAACCCTCAACTACAGCCGACTCGAGCTCCTCGTCCGCTTCTGACGCCGCTGCGAAGCGCGCGCCCAGCGACAACGCGGTCTGTCTGCGTACTGGGTCGGGGTCGACAACACCCACCTCCAGGCCCATAGCCGCTCCAACAATAACATGGAGCATCCCCATGGGGCCCACCCCAAACACCAGCATAGTCTGGGCGAAACGCGCGCCCGCCTTGTTCAATGAATGGACCACACACGATGTCGGCTCGGCCAACGCCGCCTCCTCGAAGCTGACTGATTCGCCGATCTCGAAAACCTGCTCGCTCGGCACGGCCACGTATTGCCCGAACCCGCCCAGGAGGTTCAGCTTGCCGCGATACATGTACTTGCACAGATTGCCCCTGCCTGTGCGGCAGAACTCGCACTCGCCGCATCTGTTCAACAGGTCCAGTGACACACGGGTTCCGGGAGCAAGCGGCCTTCGCACCGCGTCTCCCGCCTGCACCACAACGCCCGCGGCTTCGTGCCCCGGCACTATCGGATAGCCGATGCTCTTCTCTCCGCTGAAGAGCCGCCTTTCAAAACTGCAGATCCCGCAGGCCCGAACGTTGACGAGTACTTCGTTGGGTCTGACGGACGGTATCTCCCTCTCCTGGACCTCTATCTTGCGCGGCCCCACCAAGACCGCGGCCTTCATAGTCGCCATCGCTGAA
>CAYYHF010000135.1:5687-7415 GCA_964471415.1 uncultured Clostridia bacterium
CCGGCCAGCGTCCGCCGCTCCTCGGCCAAGGCCTCTTCATCGCCTGGTATGTAAGTCTCAAGCGAGCATACGCCCGCGAACTGCTGCTTTCCGAGAGCGCGCGCTACCTGCTGCAGATCCAGCGTCCCTCGGCCTATTCGGAGATGGAGGGCTCTGTCAGTGGCATCGCTCACGTGTACATGAACGATCCTCGGGCCAAGCTTCTCGATGAACCGCAGTACCGCCTGGGTGTCGCGCAGGTGCGCGGTGTCCAAAGTGACTTTCAGGTCCGGCAGGTCGCAGTCGCGGACGACTCTGAGCATGTCGGAGTAGTCCCTCACCGATGCTATCTCCTTGTCTATCTCCATGTTCTCAAGGGCAAGCGTCACGCCGAGCGAGGTTCCCTTGTCGTACACACGGCGCAGCGCGTCTACCTGGATCTGCCAGTGTTCCTCTTCCGAATCCTTCAGGGAGAAGCGTCTGCCGGGATGGACAACCACCAGCCGCGCGCGGATGTCGCGCGCGAATTCTATGCAGTCGAGAAGCTGCCTTATAGACTCGTTCCTGATTCCCACGTTGGGAGACGCTATGTTCACATCCATGATAGGGCAGTGTACCGTAGCCTTCATGCCGTGCTTGTCCAGTATGGCGCGGACGGCTTTCTCCGGGCGATCCGGAAACTCCCGCCGCACCTGGTCCATCCACAGCTCCGCGTAGTCGAATCCGCACCTGGAGATGGCTCCGATCGCTTCGTCAAGCGGTTTTGAGTAGAAGACCATCGTTGTCGTGCCGAAATACATGCGCTCATCACTTCCACGATTCCGATTATGAGTTCCGGGCGCGAAGCCCAGTCGCCCAGGCCCAGGTACGCCCGGAACCACGTCCGCGCCTATGTCGATCTAGAGTTCTCTACCTGCTGAGGGTGGATTTGATATACGCGTCCGCCTCCGCCGCGGCCTCATCCAAGAGCTGCTTCGGATCGGCCTGCGAGAACAGGGCCTTCTCTACCGCAAGGCCTAGAAAACGCGACACTTCAGGGTAGGTCTCGTTGTTCGGACGAGGCCTGGCATACTCCATCTGCCCCGCCATGGTTGCCACTTCCGGGTTTGCCGCAAGATAGTCCTTGTAGGCCTGCGAGTTCACCACGGAGGTCCTAAGCGGAGTGTAGCCCGTCATGGTGCTCCACTTGAGGTTCATCTCAGGGGTGGTCATCCACTTCACAAATTTCCAGGCCGCCGCCTCCTTAGCAGGCGTGTTCTTGAAGATGGCCAGGTTGTTTCCGCCCACTCCGGTAACCTTGTGCTTACCGGTGGGAATGTGGGCTACGCCCAGATCGAACTTGCACTTGCCCTGCCGGGTCTCCAGCGTAGACGAGCTTGCCATCTCCATCGCGATTCTGCCCACCGCAAACCCTTCGGCAGGAGGCGCCAGAGGCAGCACCTTGTGCTTGTGGACAAGGTCCATCCAGAACTGTAGCGCCTCCGCGCCGGCGGGGCTATTGAACGCGGCTTTGGTGAAGTCGGCATTGTAAAGCTCCCCGCCCGCCTGCCACAGGAAGGCGATATAGTAGTAGACGGTTCCCGTGTTGGCCGTAATCGGGAAGGACAGGCCCCACTCATCCGTCTTGCCATCGCCGTTCACATCGCGCGTCAGCTTCTTGGCGTAGTCGACGAGCTCGGTCCAGGTAGTCGGAGGTCTGTTCGGATCCAGCCCTACCGCCTTGAACATATCCTTGTTGTAATAGAGAAC
>CAYYHF010000136.1:0-7346 GCA_964471415.1 uncultured Clostridia bacterium
CTACAGGCCGGCCGATGTACTGCATATGCACCCTGATCTGATGTGTGCGGCCCGTCTCTAGCGTGGCCTGGATCAGGGTGTAGTCGCCGTATCTTTCGAGCGTACGGAAGCGCGTTGCCGCCCGCCTTCCGCTCGATACCACTGCCTGCCGCTTCCGGTCCAGGCTGTGGCGACTGATGGGAGCGTCCACAAGCCCTTCATTCTCGATAATGTTGCCGCGAACCAGCGCCAGGTAATGGCGACCCACACGGCGCGCCGCCAAGTCGGCGGCCAGTTTCAGGTGGGCGTTGTCGTTCTTGGCTACGATCATGACGCCTGTAGTGTCGCGGTCCAGACGGTGAACAATGCCCGGCCTGAGGGGTCCTCCGATGCCCGATAAGCTCATCTCCCTGCCAAGGAGAGCGTTGACCAGCGTCCCGGCGCTGCGGCCCGCTCCCGGATGCACGGCCATGCCGCGAGGCTTGTTGATCACCAGCACATCATCGTCTTCATACAGCGTATTCAGAGGGATGTCCTCAGGCAGCACACACACCTGATCAGAAGGAGGGGGCGGCAGTGAGACCTCTATGGCATCGCCGGCGCGCACGCGAAAGGAGGGCCTAGTCTCTACTCGGCCGCCGACTCGGACGGCGCCGTCCGCTATGAGCTTCTGGATAAAGGAACGCGAAGGAGCAACCTGCTCCTTCGCAAGATACACATCCAATCTCAAGCCTGCATCAGCATCATCAGGCCTTGAGATGACCACGTCCATTGCTCAGGCCTTGACCGAGGGCCCCTCAGCCGAGGTGTTGCCGGGCTTGGCTGCAGACGCCCCGCGTACACGGGTCCGAAGCACACCGAAGGTCAACACCGCCAGAATCACACAGAGAACCTGAGTGGCGGTAAGCGGCGCGAAGTAGTCCCGCGTGCCCACCCGGAAGAACTCCACGATGAATCTGGCCACAGAGTACAGGGCTGCATACAACCACAGTATCTGGCCATCGAACTGCTTCTTGGGCTCGACCGCCCGCAGTATGAAGAATATGATGACACTTGCGATGGCTGAGTAGATCTGAGTAGGATGGCGCAGCACCCCGCCGGGCCCCGCCGCAAGCGCCCACGGCACCTCGGTGATGCGGCCGTAGCAGCATCCATTGAGCAGGCAGCCGATGCGCACAATCGCATACCCGATTGCCACAGCAGGCGCGGCAACGTCCGCCATCTTGCCTATGGAGACTTTCTGCTTGCGGCAGTACAACACGCCCACCAGGACGCCGGCGCCCAGCCCGCCGAAGTAGGAAAGTCCGCCATCACGCATATAGAACACGCTCATCGGGTAATCGATGTAGCTTCCGATATTGAGCAGAACGTAAAGCAGCCTTGCCCCGATTATAGACGCAATACAGACAAATAGGGCGAGATCGATAACATTGTCGGGGTCTATGCCCTTCTTCTTCCCGGACGATGCCGCGTACACAGTTCCGATTACGAAAGCGATGGCAAGCGAAAGCCCCCATGAGTAAACAGGATACTTCCACAAGTTAAACAGAATGGGATGCACAAGCTACTCCTCCTTCCGACCTGGGCTGCGCAACATCCCCAAGAGGATCAGCGCGACCCCGAGAACGATGGCACTGTCGGCCAGATTGAACACTGGCCAGGGACCGACTTCCAGGAAATCGACAACGCCCCCGAAACGCAGCCTGTCGATGAGGTTTCCCAACGCTCCCCCAAGGCCTAAGCTCAGTCCGAGACGGGCTGGCCAGTTCCAGGCGGACACTCTGGGGTAGCATACTATCGCCGCCGCCGCCGCCGCCACGGCGGCTGCAATGAACAAGGGCTGCTTGCCCTGAAGTACACCGAATGCGGCGCCCGCATTACGCACGTGGGTTATGCGGAGAAAGCCTCCAAGGCAGGTGACCGCCGCGTGCATCGGGACTCGCTGCGCGATAATGGATTTCGACATCTGATCAAGCAGCGCAACCCATGCCGATACCAGGAAAAGCGCCACAGGCCTCCACTCCATAGCCAGCACAAATTCTGTGCTCTATTGTAGCACACCAGCATCACGCAGTAAACGCACCCCGACCGCGCGCGATTGCATCGATATCAGTGTGAGTCCGCGCCGCCTGAATGACCGGCCGCATCGTCCTGAGGACTGTTGGCAGTGCCGTAGGAAGCTAGGGCGTCCCATATGTCTTCGCCGTGCACTCCCGGATCATCATATGCCCTGCTTGGATCGATCCCCCCAAACGGAGGGCGGATCACCTCTTCCTCGATGGGTCTCGCGCTCCCCATACCTGCCGATGAAGGCTGCCTGACCCCGCACTGCGCGCAGCTTGCAGCCCATGGAATGGCATCCAGCCTTTCCAGAGGTATCTCCCGGCCGCACTGGACACACGTCCCGTAACTTCCCGATTCCACCCTGTCCAAGGCCGCGTCGATCTGGGCAATCGTATCCTCGCTGTGGCCTATGAGACCAAGGTTGATGGAGCGCATCTCCAGCGCAGAGCTGGTGTCGGCAGTATGGTTGTCGTAGCTCGACAGCTCTCCCGCCCAGTCGGATTCGGGACGGTCAAAGCCGGACGTCTCCTCAAGCAGCGTGATTCGAGATGCCGCGCGTTCCTTCGCCCTCATCAGCTTTTTCCGGTATATCCCCAACGTCTGTGAGTCCATCCAACCGCCCCCGCCTCAGCCCCCATGGTCTCAGCCCCTGTGCTCTTCGACAAACCGGACTATCTCCGAGACAAACCTGCCGATTATGGGGATATTCAGCGAGATGACAGCAGACAGGAGGTACAGAAAGACAGCGGCGAGTACCGATGCCCCCACAGCAAAGCCAAACCCCCGCGCCGCGCCGCCCAGGAAGTTAGACCAGATGACACGGCGGGGGTTGCGCATGAACTCGACGTATTCGGCGATGCTGGACTCCTCGAGCCTTCTTGAGAGCTCAACGATTCGCGGCACGAGAGAGTTCCCGCGGGCGCGGGCCCGGGGTTTCCTGCGCAAGTGCTACACCTCGCACGGTGTATGCTGCCCGAGCGCCGCCGGTTTTAGTCCAGCCGCTGATCCCGCAGTGAGCCGCGCTGCGCGTTCGGCAGATCCAAACCCGAGTCCTCCAGCATCTCAAGGTGCGCCTCCAGCATGGCCTTCATGCGCGCCCGCAAAGTGCCGTACTGTGCCACTAGATCCTCAAGCCGCTGCTCCTGCCCGCGCACCCTCTCCTGAACGCGGTCGACCACAGCAGCAGCCTCGCGCTCGGCATTCTCCACGATCAGACGAGCCTTTTCCTCAGCGTTGCGGCGGGCGTCCTCGGAAGCCTTCTGCGCCAAGAGCAAGGTCTGTTTGAGGGTCTCACCCACATCGTCCGACTCCTGCTGCGGCGGTTTCTGGATCGTGGCGCGCAACTTCTCCTTGAGTTCCGCGTTCTCGCGGTAGAGCTGATCGTAGCTCTGGCCCACCAGATCCAGAAAATCGTCCACCTCGGCCACACTGTAGCGCCCGAACCTGGTCGTGAACTGTTTGGAATGTACCTCAAGTGGCGTAAGCATTTCTGCCCTCCTCCCCAGGATTAGGTAAATGCATCGAGTAGCGTGTAAGAACGAGCGATATGCGCCCGCGCTTGGTGGCGCCGGCTACCTCTTCAACAACAAGCCTGCCGCGCCCGCGGCAGACAATCACATCCCCCTGTGCGATGCGGGCCGCGGGAGAATCCACGGTCAAGCCGTTGACTCGAAATCTGCCGACCCGAATCTCCTGCGCCAAGCGAGTACGGGACGCAGGAAAGCCGGCCCCCGCCACTGCGTCAAGACGCATAGAGGCCACGGCGGCACGCACAGTCTTGGGCGTCTGGCCAGGATAGGACACCTCCGCCGGGTCCAGCTGCGCCAAATCGCTTACGCCGCGAGCGCCCCGCCCGTCCTGTTGTTGTCCACGCCTGAAGACCTGCCCATCGATGACCCCCTGCCATTCACGCCCAGTCCAGAACAGATCGCCCACATGCTCCCGGGGAATCGCCATCGCGCGCAGAAATGCCTCCACGGCCTCGCGGTCGCTATTGTCTGCGGCGGCCGCTGTGCCGCCGCGAACGGCGAAAAACGAAACTGCCGGATCGTAGACCTCGTCAATATAGTAGGCCGGCATGACTACGGTCTTCTTGCGCACCGCTCCCCGGTATCCCCCGTAGCGCTTCACCACGATATCGGCTACGGTCGAGAGCGCACCCGCGACAATCTCCTGCTCCGCGGGTCCGAGGAAACCCAAAGAGACAGGCGAGCCAGAGGCCATAGCTCTGCCTGCCGCGTCTTGAGCATAGGATTCCAAGTCCATGCGCTCACCTCCCACCGAAGATCGCCGTCCCGATTCTCACAATAGTGGAACCCTCTTCCACAGCCACCTGATAGTCGCCGGACATGCCCATAGACAGCTCGTTCATGGCAACGTTGCTCAGCCGCAGGGCCGAAAGCTCGCGGGCCAGACGGCGCGCGGACCTAAACCAGACCCGGGCATCTTCGGGATCGTCCGAATACGGAGCCATGGTCATCAGGCCAAGCACACGCAGACGCTCAAATCGCGGCATCTCGCAGAGCAAGCCGGCCGCCGCCTCAGGCGCAACTCCCCGCTTGGTCGATTCCCCGGACACGTTGACCTGCAGCAGCAAATCGAGCGACACACCGCGCGCCGCGCACCTCCGGTCGAGCTCGGCCGCGAGCTCGAGGCTGTCGAGGGAATGAACCAAGGAGAACAACTCCACAGCGTGCCGCGCCTTGTTGCGCTGCAAGCTCCCCACAAGGTGCCACGTAGGCGACCCCGGCACCAGCGGTAGCTTGGAAGCCGCCTCCTGTACCCGATTCTCGCCGAAGTTGCGAACCCCGGCCTGCATCAAGCTGCATATTCGGTCGATGTCCACATTCTTCGTCACAGCCACCAGCCGGACCTCGGATGGATCCCGGCCCGCCCGGGCAGCCGATGCAGCGATGTGGCTCTGCACCAATTGAAGATTATCAGAGATAGACGACAACTGCTTCCACCTCGTATCAGGCTAGGTATTCTCCGCTATGCTGCCGATTCCTCTACCGAGGCTTGACACGGACGCGGTCGCCCTCTCGGATTCCCTCGACCGCCGCTTCTCGTTCATTCACCCCGAGCACCGTCACCGCCCTCCAGATGAACCGATTGGTCCTGAGAATCCATACACCATCCTCATCGCCTCTTCGCGATAGAGCCGAACGGGGGATTACCATCCCCGTCACGCTCTCGGTCACAAGCAACACGTTCTCTGCTCGCAGGTCTGTGAGGGTAGTTGCGTATCGGTCGAGCGCGATATGGAAAGCCCAAGTGTTCTCGCCCATGTCCGGACGCCGACGGCTGCCGACAACGGCGGCCGGAACAGCCTCAGTAGCGAGCCTGGGAAAGCGCACGCGGACCCTGCGACCAACGCCCGGCGCGGCGTCCTCAGGCATGTCCGCAAACACCAGCAGATGGGTGCGAAAGTTTTGGACTTCGCGAAAGACCGCAGTCCCTGCGGCGACCGAGTCGCCCTCGGAGCAGACGCGAGGAAATGGTATGTAGTCGGCGGGGCATATTCCGAGAAGGTCGGGGTTGTCTGGGCTGTAAACGCCCTCGAGACCATCGATGTGAGTGCTCACAACGGACGCGCCAAAGGCCCGCAACACAGCCAAGGCGCGAGCGGCGGCCCTATCGGAGCTGCGCTTGGCCTCGGCCACCGCGGCGGAGGCAGCGCGTGTTTCTTCCCGAATTCGAGCAAGCGAGTCCGCTGCCGATGCCTCTCGCTGCCGGAGTTCGGCCAGCTCGGCATGGAGCCTGTTGACGTTCTTGGCGTCCAGGCGATCCGTGTAGGCTTCGAGTTCGGCCTCTTTGATGGCGATCTGAACCCTGATAGCGGAAAGACGTTCGATCTCGCGCCTTTCCCTCAGCGCCGACTCCTGCACGAACCGATCCATCTCTTCCTCAATCCGAGCGAGCGAGTCCGGCCCCGCTGCTTCGGCTGCAACGGCATCGCGCACCTCAGCCACAACCTGGCCGGCCGCCACCCGCTGGCCGCCCTGTGCCACAAAATGGACCACACCGCTGATGGGAGTGGCCACCACCCGCTCGTCGCGGACAATGACGGCGTTTCCGTGAAAAGACACCTCGATCGATCCCGAGCAGGCCTGAGCGGCATCGCCCGAACGCATCATGACGGCCGGGCGAACCGCCGCAAACAACGAATAAGAGAGCACCGCGACCAGAACCACAGCCGCGGCCTGGGCGAAACGTTTCTGGGCACGCTCTTCCGGGGTGCGCTCCTCCAGCCTTGGGAGTTTGCGCTTGGGAGTAGTCCACAACAGATTCCGCATGGCCGTCTCTGCCCTTCACGCCTGCCGCATGCATCAATACACATGCGCGGCATCCTCGCGGGGGCGCGAACAGCCCGAGCTACGATCGTGCACCTGGCGCCTCCCGCCCTGCACACAATTATACCACGGTCCCAACCCACCCGCTGCGCACGCGGCATCGCCTTCTCCCGGCCATCGGGACCTTGCCAACACCGCAAGCCGAAGCCGACTACGCAGTGTGCGTCAGAAAATCACTGGCGACCAGAGTTTGATCAGCGGTTTCCACCTGATAGACCGCCCCTCCGTAGCTAGCTGACCTGATCACCGACAGAACCCCAAAGGGTCTAAACACAGGCGTTTCGCCAACGGGCCGCGCGTTTTTGCCCAGCGCCGGCAGTTCGAGCATCAGTACCGCATCCCCCGCCCCAACATCCTTCGCAGCGACTACAAGGTCATCCGTTCCGCGCTTCACCGCTAGCTCATGACCGGAAGTGAGCGTAACCTGCCCGGACCGCGTGCGGATGGACAAAAGCTCCTCTCCCTCCCAAAGCCGCCTGCGACCGATGGAGACCAACTCGGTCCAGCCATTTCGGCCCAGCACTTTCACGCTGTCGAGAGCGGGCGGATCCGGTTTCTCGTCAAACATCGGATCGAAGTAGTCGAGCGTCACACGCCTGACTTCGCCTGTGGAGTCCTTAATGAGCAATACCGTGTTCTCGGGCAAGCAATTCTGCATGAAACATCCCCTCCGGCAGGCGCAGTATAGCATCATGCGGCTCAGCTTTCAAGATGCCCTGCGGGCCTCATTGGGATCCGTCAGAGTCTCGCCCACTCCTGCTTCGGCCCTTGTTGACTAGGTAAGCAACCCGGCAGCGAACGATTTCCTGCTCCCATAAGCCTAGTTAGCTGGTATAATGGCTAACAGCTCAAGGGAGAGATGGCCTATGCCAATGCCGAGGATGCGAGTTGCGAACACGCACGGACTCGAGATCAATGAGATCGCGAAGCTTGCAGCGCGCGCCGAGAAGC
>CAYYHF010000137.1:0-7291 GCA_964471415.1 uncultured Clostridia bacterium
AGCTCTGAATGTATGAGACACCGAATATCAGGGCCGACAGAAGTACCAGAATTTTGATGGAGTCATATATGAAGAAGTGGATGCTGCCTCCAAGCCTGCTCCCTACATCCATCCCGAATACGCGCTCAACCAACTGCGCTACGAGGCTCCAGAGCCACTCCATCTTGAGCAGTTGATCGTTGAGCCAGCCAAACACGGCCATGGTGGATCATCTCCTTCTCGCTAGTCAGCGTTCTTCGCCTGGTTAGGAACCGATGATACTGCTGAGCAGCTCCCTTGCAGCCTGCAGTTTCTCCGTGTCTAGAGAGTATCTGACCCAGGCCCCGTCTCGACGAGCGCTCACGAGCCCAGAGTTGCACAGGATGTTCATATGATAGGACAGCGTGGGCTGCGTGATGCGGAAACTCTCAAGAAGCTCACAGGCACACAGCTCGCCCGAGGATAGCATGTGCAGTGCCCTCAGGCGCGTTTCGTCTGACAGCGCCCTAAAGATCAGTGCTGACTCAGCATAGTCCCGCTTCACTCTTGCGCACCTCCCATAGATAAGCTTCAATGATATCGATACTTATCTATATGCATGATAGCTCGTGCCTGTTCTCATGTCAACACGCCTACATGCCCTGAGGAAGTGAACGTTGTCATTGCTCACGCTCTTTGTCCTCGCGATTCTCAGACTAAGCGTCATCGAATTCAGGCCATGGATCGTGGGCAGAGATGAATCGACTGCATACAAGTTTCCTCTGCCATAGGCGTTTACCCCGCCATACATGGCGAGGCGCCGCAGATCCCTGGGGACACGTGCATGCGCGGGTAACCTAGCCCCGCCCGAGACCACGACTATCCCCTGATCATCTCAGCGAGCGCAGCAATAGGCAGCTCGTGATGGGGCGAAGATGAACTCGCCGGGCACGGTCATTGGTATGCCGCGCAAGCGGCTGGGCGGCCTGTTTCACACGGATGGCGCATCTCTCTGTATCCGGAAGGAAATCCGCATGATGGAGGCAGATATGTTCTCTATGTCAGCTGCGCGAAAGCACCTTGTGAGGGTTTTGGGCCGATGCCTGAGTCCGGCGAATGATCAAATGAGGTGATGGCATGGCATCAAGTCTCCGAGTGAAATCATTTTCGATGGCGGCGATGCTTCTGCTGTGCGCTCTTCTCGCCAGCGGCACCGGCACGTGTGCCGCAACCGCACGTGCTGCGGCGACCAAAAGGGTGAGCATGGCCTACAACGGGCCTGCGAGCCAGGAGAAGAACGCGGTGCACCTCTTTGCGGCGATCTTCAAGGAATACGTTGAGGCCCGCACCAACGGCAGGGTGCAGATTGTGCTCTACCCCGACAGCCAGCTGAGGTGGCTAATGCTCACACTGCTTGGGATCTCACACCGGGCGCATCCCCAAGACGCAACGCCTGGGCGTTTTCCCAGGCGTTGCGCTTTGTCAGCTGGTTTGGGCAGCTAGTTGCTTGGAATCTCCCGAGCCCACTGAGCGTTGCCCAGTCCGACAACCTGTACAGCCCTCGGCGTACCGTTAATCATCACATAGGAGACAGTCACTTTGACGATGCGACCGAAAGCAAAGGCTATCCCCAGCGCCCCGATATCATCGTTGATGAACGAAGCGTGCACTTCGGTAGGCCTTGCAGCCGTATCTGCGAGGACAAACGAGACCCTGTATTGCGCTACTACCCCCATCGCCATCTGTCCGTCAAGCAGAATGATGGGCATCATCGGCAAGTCGTCTAGGTGCACATGGCTGTCATACACGTAGCCTGCACCAGGTATGGGCTCAGTGATCAGGCGCTCAATCCGGGTAATCGGGGTCCAATCGTGCGCGCTTGCGGCGCTGGCAATCGCCAACACCATGACCATCGCGAGGATTCCAACGGTGAACCTCTTCATGGTTTCGCCCCTTCCAAATGTTCGTTGATGGAGGCAGCTGGCCAGCCTGCCACAAATATCTTAGTATGGCTGCGGTTGCATGTCACCACTTTAATTCCAGCCATATTCCTGCGATTTACCTTATTCTCGGGGTAATGTGGTTTCATGTGGGATCAACTGGGGAGACATGCCGACATGCTACACTTCTGCCATGTAGTTCGATGCAGTCCGCGAATATCACCATCGGCGCAACGCCTTTAGTCAGTCCGAGTCTATCCCTTTGAACCCCTCGCCTAGGACCTCATGGGACTGACTTACGCTGATGAACGCCTTGGGATCAGTCTCTTTGATGAAGTCCTTGAGACTGACGAACTCCCTTCGACTTACCACTGTATAGACAACCCTGACCTGCTTGCGGTAGTAACCGCTCTGCGCGTGCAGGAATGTCACGCCGCGTCCCAGATCATTCATGACGAACTCGGCAACGGCCTCCGGCTTGGCCGTCATCACCATCACCTGCATGGAGACACTGAACCCTTGAATGGCATAGTCGACGATAAAACCGTTAAAGACCACCGAGAGCAGAGCGTAAAGGCCTTTTTCGGGCCCGAACACTATTGCTGCCGCAACGGCAATGGCAGCGTCCGTTATGAGCAGGCCTTTTCCTATATCAAGATGAGTGTACTTGTTCAGGATCTTGGCTAGAATGTCTGTTCCCCCGCTGGACGCCCCCTGGTTGAAAATCATGGCCATTCCAAGGCCCGACACAGCCGTGCCGACCAACGAGGACAGCAACAAGTCGGTGGTCAAAGGAGCGCTCATGGGCATAAACCTTTCGAAAAGCCATATAGCTACCGACAACCCCAGAGCGGAATAGACTGTCTTGAATCCGAAACCGGCGCCGAGGACTGTGAAGGCCAGAGCAAACAACGCCACGTTGAGCGCTGCCATCAGCAAGCCCACTGGAATCTGCGGCATGAAATGATGAGCGAGCATGGCGATTCCCGTAGCTCCGCCTGCCGCTATGTCGTGAGCCATCAAGAACAGATACAGCCCCAGAGCCAGCACAATGATGCCCAGAGTGATATTGAAATACTGCCTTACGGTTTTCACAACGCCGCACCCTCAACATACGATAATTCCATAGCAAGCTACGCAGTGCTCCACAAGAATTATACACTATTGCATGCTGCTTGCCATCAGAACACTATGTCAACCCCACTGTCATCCCTGTCAAGCAGATGTCCGAGGGCCGCAGTGTAGTTGGGACAGCCGGGATTCCGGAACACGATTCCGGCATCTGTGACTACCGGATCATTGCAGAAGTGTCCTCGCGCATGTAAGCGTTGTTTGACGTTTCGGGGCCGATTGTAGAGTCAAGTTACACGAAGGAAAGACAGCATTGGACTACCTCTCAAGCAACAGTGCTCTGCTACGCACCAAAGCGCATGGATTGCTGCAGAATGCGCTGTGACGCGACTACCTCCTACCTGACGGGCTCGATCCTCATCTCGGCGGGCGCCTCTACGGCGCCGCGCACCCGGATATAATCGATGAGCACCTCACTGAACATGTCGCCCGACTCAAGCACCGGAACGGACTGCGCGAACCAGACGTAACCATCGCCGCCTGAGGCCATGAAGTCGTTAGTGGCCAACGTGTAGAGCTTGTCGACGGCGATCGGTTTGCCTGCCACAAGCACTTCGACCACGCGCGAACCCGCCGGCTTTTCAGGATCAAACTTGACAGTGATGCCCGATACCTGGCAGAATCCGGTGTTGCCCTCGGGGTACCTGCACAGACCGTGTTCGAGAGCGGCCATTATCTTGTCGCCAGTCAACTCAATAACGACTACCTTGTCGGCGAACGGCAGGACGTTGTGGATGTCTCCCACGGTTATGTTGCCTGCGCCGATGCTGGCGCGGATCGCGCCGCCGTTGATCATCACCACATCTGCGCCCGAAAACTCTCGTATAGCATCAGTGATGAGGTTGGTCAGGTTCGTCGAGCACGTATGCACACGGGCGCCCTCCCCGTCCAGCGGCACACAGCTAGTGCCCACTACGTCCGCCATCTTCCGGGCCATAGCGGCATAGTATGGCGCGGCCGTCACGGCAAGCGGATGGTCGGGAGTTGGTCCGGGCATCTCGGCAGTCATCTTGACCAGCTCACCGTAGAACGAAGCGATTTTCGCATCCGTAACGGACAGATTCAGCACGCCCACGTACTCGGCCCACTCGCCCGCCTGGACGATTATGGTCTCTCCGACCATCCTGGGCTCCAGCAGCGCCGTGTGTGAATGGCCCCCAACGATGACATCGATTCCAGGGACTGCGGCCGCGAGAGCCACATCGGCGTCGATGCCCAGGTGCGATAGGCATACTACTAGCTCCACCTCATCTAGTAGCGCTTCAATCAGCTTGAACGCGATCAGCTCCGGGTCGAGAAACCTCAACCCTATCACGTTCCTCGGGCGGGTCGTGATGGGCGTATCCACAGTGGTGAGTCCGAACACCCCCACCTTCACACCGCCCACTTCGAATATGGCGCAATCGCCCAGCAGCAGCGAGCCATCGTAGCGAGTCACATTTGCGCCCAAGAACGGGAACTTGGCCACCTGAGCCAGTCTGAGTAGCTGCTCCCGCCCAAAGTCGAATTCGTGGTTGCCGATGGCCATTGCGTCAAAGCCCATATGGTTCATGACCTCGATGACGGGCAATCCGCCGAAGAAGTTGACTTCGCTGCTACCATGGATCATGTCGCCCGCTGCAAGCAGCAGCACATTGGGGTTTTCCTCGCGCAACCTCTCGACATAGACCGCCGCCTTGGCAAGCGCCCCCACTTCCTCCTCGGACCCAAATCGGTTGAATGGTTCGATGTGCCCGTGCACATCGTTAAGGTAGACGATGGTGAGCTCGCCATCGCCCGCCATGGCAGGCGCTCTGGGCATCGCAATCAGAGCCAGAGCGATCAGGGCGATAGCCAGAGCCGCATTCACCCTTGATCTCCGTGTCATCGTGATACCCCCCAGGTCTAGACCCTTACCGGTACTATCTTACCTTCTGCGCCAAAGGCCGGGCTCCTCCTGAGCCGGGGAAAGAGGATTTGGGGCCGTCCACTGCGATATTTCACGGCCGCCCGACACCCCCCAAAGCCCTGAGTTACAGAAGGAGTTAATAGGCCATCATAGAACTGTATCACAAATATACCCACGCCGGTGTACAAATTCGGGGTCCAACGGCTATTTCTGCAGTTGAGCCCAGGACATGCGAGTCGGCGCAGTTGGAGTGCCGCCAGTGCGGCATGAGACGCGCACAATTGGGAGGAGGCGAGTCTGGTGAGCAAACGGGCGAACGGTTCGTTGCGGTGTCTGGCGATCGTGGTGTTGTTGGTGACGGTGTTCTACTCGAGTTCATCTGCGAAAGCGTACTTGCCTACGATTGAAGAGGAACTGGCGATAAAGGACTGGCTCGTAGTTGGCCCATTCTCCATGGGACAGCGTGAGGACTTCGTAGATCCGCTCTACGAACACGGCGGGCAGCTGCATATCGCGCCAAAGGCAGGTATGCGGCATTCAAGCACCATGACGCCCGGCGGACTATCCGAATGGAAGGAAGCCACGGCGGACGACAACGGATCTGTCTCGATCCCCAACGCCGGCGTGGACTTCGAAAGGCGCGAGTCCTGCTACGGCTTCGTGGGCTACCTCAGTCTGAACTACGGTTACGCGGAATTCGAAAGCCGTGGGGACCGGCGCGTTCTCATACGCGCGGATCGCGCGGCGACATTCTGGCTCAACGGCGTCCAATATGAGGGCAATCCCTACGGGTATGGATTCCTCGTGGTTCCCGCTGCAATCAAGGATGGCGTGAATAAGATCCTTGTGAAAGCGACTAGGGGCGCCTTCACTTTCCGAGTGCTGCCCGCTCCCGAACCTGCAATGCTCGCGATGGGCGATCTGATAGCTCCAGACGCCATCTTGGGCACAAGCCTTGACGCATGGATAGGAGTACCCATCGTCAACTGCACCGAGAGCGAACTTGACGTGGAAGTCGCCCTTGGCAGCGCAGATGACGCGCTGTTTGCGCCTACCTCGACGAAGCTTGACAAGATCGCGCCATTGTCGGTCGTCAAAGTCCCTGTTCAGGTGAGGACGCTCAGGGCCGTCACAGAGCAGGATACTGCTCAAAGCAAGATCAAACTGCAGATCGTCCTTAAGGCCGAAAGCTACGAAGTGCAAGAGAGCATAGCCTTGTCTGCCAAGTCGCCGGCGGAGGTCTACACAACCACATACATAGCTGGGAACGATGGTTCCGTGCAGAAATACTCAGTAGTTCCGCCGGCGGATTTCGATCCGACCGCGAAGTATGGCCTGATTCTGACGCTTCACGGAGCAGGCGTAGAGTGTCAGGGGCAGGCGTCATGTTACTCCCCGAAGGACTGGGCCTATGTCGTGGCCGCCACGAACCGGAGAGAATTCGGCTTTGACTGGCAAGACTGGGGTCGCGTGAATACCCTTGAAACGCTGGACGAAGCGATGAAGGCATTCGATATCGACCCAGACCGCATATGGCTCACCGGACACTCCATGGGCGGACACGGCACATGGGACATCGGATTGCAGTACCCCGACAAGTTTGCGGCGATCGGGCCCAGCGCTGGATGGAATAGCTTTGAAACGTATGTTCCGTTCACTCTCCGTCAAGACTGCGCATTCGCGCCGCCCGACCTCCTCGCCATTCAACAGAGCATTGAGCGCGGCAATAACTCACTGGCGATAATGGAGAATGCGGCGAACCTCCCCGCGTATGTTCTGCAGGGCTCGGACGACGACGATGTTCCTGTAGACCACGCTCGCCGAGCGGTCCAGACCCTTCGCTGGCTCGGATCCGAGGTAGAGTACTGCGAAAAGCCCGGACTACCGCACTGGTGGGATAAGGAAGGTCCCGGAACGGCTTGCGTGGACTATCCAGAGCTCATGGAGTTCTTCAAGGCCCGCACGCGCAACCCGGCGCCGACCAGAATCGTATACAGGGCAATTGATCTCGGGTTGAACCTCCCACGACTGAAGTCGCGGGATTCCTGCTTCATCGACCGTTGCCATTGCTGGTCTTACACGGTTTCCACAGGCGTAGCTTCCGGCAGTTCCTGCCGTACAGACTAATGCTAAACCCTGTTTACAATACGCAGTCCTTCTTCTAGGATGTTCCTGGCAGCGTTTACATCCCTATCATGGCGCGTGCCGCAGTTCGGGCAATCCCACTTACGAACTGCTAGGTTCTTTGTTTCGCTGTTCTTGCACCCGCATACGCTGCATGTCTGGCTGCTGGCGTAGAATCGATCCACCTTGATCAGTGCCCTGCCATACCACCGCGTTTTGTACTCCAGCTGCCGTGCGACTTCACCCCAGG
>CAYYHF010000138.1:0-7243 GCA_964471415.1 uncultured Clostridia bacterium
GGTCGGGAATCACCAGGTCCGTGGTATACGGGGTCTTGGACCGTCTGGTGGACAAGGGCTATGCGTTGGCGGTGGACTCGGACCCGGTAGTTTACGCGCCTCTGCCCCCGTCTCAGCTGGTCAAGAGATACCGGGAGACATATGAGGCGAACATCGAGCGACTCGAGTGCGGACTGCGGAAAGTGGCATCAGGCCTGGACGCGGAGAACTACATCCTGGGGGTTGCAGGATACGATGATACTATACGTAAAGCCCGCGAGCTGATCGGAGGGGCGGAGCGCGAGGTAGTGGTGTCGGCGTGGGGCAGCGACTGCGTCCCGCTCCAGGCCGAGCTGCACGCGGCGGAGGCTGCCGGCCGGACGGTGATTCTGTTCTGCCACTCCAAGGTGCCGTTTGAGGTGGGCACGATCTACGAGTACGGCCTGGCCGAGGAGATAATCAGGCAGAAGTGGCCTGCCAGGCGGATCATGGTCGCCGCAGACTGCCGGACGGCTCTGATCGGCGATATAAGGCCCGATGCCGACCTGGGCATAGTCACATCCAACCCCATGATTGTGCAGATGGCAGTGGAACACGTGATTTTGGACATTCTCCACCTGGCACAGTTGAAAGAGGGTATCGGCGATTTGGCGGAACGGATCAAGACCGGTGAGGACTACCGCAGAGTCATCGAGGAAGAACACGGTCGCCTGGGCCTGGGAGGGCAGCCGTTGCCCACGCCGTTTCCGGTGGCGAGGCCGATGATGATGGACCCGATGCCGAAAAGGGGTTAGCACCAGCGGAGTAGCTGTTCAACGCTTCTGTCCCTTCGCGGCCGTTGGCCGCGGAGGGATTCTCGGATGTGGGGAGAATTCTCATATCAGGGCAGACTGCGACTTGAACGCAGTCTTGGGCTCGAACCAGGGGAGGGGGCTACGATGTGGAAGGTCCGGATGCCAAGGACAGAGATACCGAAAATACAGGGATAGACACAGAACTGGCTGCGATGATCGACCACACTCTACTCAAGCCGGACGCATCGCCCGAACAGATCGGGCGGCTGTGCGAGGAAGCGCGGACGTATGGTTTCGCGTCAGTGTGTGTCAACCCATGCAACTGCGCACTGGCGCGGGAGGCGCTCCGGGGAAGCGATGTGCGGGTGTGCACCGTGATAGGATTTCCCCTGGGAGCGTCTACATCGCTTGTCAAGGCGGTTGAGGTCCGTGACGCGCTGGCCAACGGCGCACAAGAGGTGGACATGGTCATCAACATCGGAGCCTTGAAGGCAGGCCGCGACGACCTGGTGCTCAGGGACATACAGGCGGTAGTGGAGGCTGCGGGCGGGCGGGCGTTGGTGAAAGCGATCATCGAAACCGGTCTGCTGTCGGACGAAGAGAAGGTGCGCGCGTGCATTCTGGCCAAGCGCGCGGGCGCGGATTTCGTGAAGACTTCCACCGGTTTTGGCCATGGCGGCGCGACTCGGGAAGATGTGGCTTTGATGAGGCGGACAGTAGGCGACTCGATGGGCGTCAAGGCCTCGGGCGGAGTGCGCGATGCCCAGACCGCCAGAGCCATGGTGGAGGCGGGGGCTACTAGAATCGGGGCCAGCGCCGGTGTGGCCATAGTCACGGCTTGAGCAGGCGCGGCACCCGCGTCTGGCTGATCGTTGACGCATCTGATTTTGCAGGCGTAGGGCCAGACCATAGGAGGGATCGTAGTGAGTGAGAAATGCGAGATGGGCGCCATAGAGGCCATCAAGGGCAGGCGTTCCGTTCGCCGGTATCTTTCGGACCCTGTTCCGAGGGAGATAATCGAGGATATCGTGGACTGCGGGCGGCTGGCGCCATCGGCCCGCAACGATCAGCCCTGGGAGTTCGTGGTCGTCACTGATCAGGTGAGACGAGAGGAGATAGCGGCCGCAGCCACTTACGGGAAGTTCGTGGCTGACGCGCCCGTGTGTATACTGGCGTTTGCCAGGCAGACGCCGAGACATACAGAGGATACGTGTGCGGCCGTGGAGAATATGCTCATTGCAGCCCATGCGCATGGGTTGGGGAGCTGCTGGATTGCAGGGGAGAATGCTCCGTATGAAAGGGAAATCGCCAGGATCTGCAAAGCGCCGGACGGGCATCGGTTGGTTGCCCTGTTTTCGTTGGGGTACTCCAATGAGAAGCCCAGGCCGCACAAGCGGAGCCTGGAAGAGGTGCTTCACTGGGAAACGTTCTAGGCAGCGCATATCGCGCCTCGCGGCGCTTGCCGCGCTTGTTCTGGCGGTGGCGGCCGGGGTCGCCGCCGCCGTTGTTCTTGTCGAGCTGCGCATGCCTGCCCGTCTTACGCTGGCCATTTCCGCCGCTGAGTCCGGGGAGGCCGCTGCGGAGGGGGGCGAGATGCCTGGCGAGATAGATGAAGGCGCGCTTGCCGACCTGTGTGTGTATGTGCAGAGATGCTCGCGTCTGGGCGCGCCGGACCTTCCGGCACAGCGTGTACAGGCGCTGCTGGCGCGGAAGGTGGGGCGCGGTCAGCGTGGGGCGAGTCTGTCCCGCGCTAGTTTGGCAAGGGAAATGCACGAGATGGTGCTGGCCGAGAACGGCGGGGAATGGGAGTCGGGTTTTCACAGGCGCAGACTGGAGCGCATCGCGAGCGCCCTGGCGGAGGCCGCAGGCGATCCGCCTGATTCCTACAGGCTGACCCTCCTCGATACTACGCAGACCAACGCTGTATCCACCGCGGACGGGCGTGTGTATGTCACGCGCGGCCTGGTCGCCACATCCACAGATGACGAAATCGCCATGGTGCTTGCCCATGAGATGCACCACATACGCGAAGGCCACTGGTACAGCTGGTGGGCGGCGGAGTCGCCGCAGGGAGGCGATGGCCGCGGCGCCGGCGGGAGCGGGGGCGACTTTGAGCGCGATGTGGTGTCTGAAGCCGCTCGGGCGCTTGCACAACGGGGCGTTGGGGCACTTGGCGGGGAGGCAACTACATCCTACGCGCAGGAGTTCGAGGCGGACGCGCGAGGTGTGTTGCTGGCGTCCATGTGCGGCTACGATGGTCGGCAGATGTACAGCATTCTCACGCGCCTGCCGTCCATGCCGGTTACTAGCCACCCCACCGCGGCGGATCGGATTGCGCAGGTGAGTCGGATTTTGCACGCTATGGATGATCCGACATGGGCGTTGTCATTCGACCCGGTCAGGGTGGCTGTGCGGTCGGTTGAGGCTGCGATGCGCGCAGCGGGCGTGCATCGTCCCGGCTTGTCAGGAGCGGCGCCTGGACTGGTGGATGTAGCGCGCGTGTGCCAGGACGTCATGGATCGTGTAGATGCGTTCGAGGAAGAGATGAAGGGCAACAGATGGCTGGGTGCGCGCGGGCTGGATGCCGATTACGGGAAAGTATGCGGGCGGGCCCTCTTGATTGCCTCCAGCCTCAGTGTGGTGGATGTAGCTGTTGACACCGATTTGGGTCACGGCGGCGCCGGCGCTGCCGGGGTGGTCTGTGGCAGAGTATGGCTCATTCGGCGCGAGGGCGTGTGGGTGCCCGCTGTGGCCCAGACGCTGCCCGGAATGCGGCTTTTGGCCCCTGAGTGGCTCAGCTTTCAGGATGAACTGCGTGGCGCGGCGAAAGCTGAGGGGCACACGGATACGTCCCGAGCGGTGCTGCAAGCGACCGAGATGTGGCGCGACACAGCCGTGCGGGATTTCGCCGAGCATCTGTCGGTATATGCCCAAGGCAGGCTGGAGTCGCCGGCGGCGGGCGATTCGTCCGGCGGCCAGACATTGGAGGCCATCGGGTGGGCGCGGTTCTTGGGCGGCAGGGGCGCCCAAATGTGCGCGTGGTGTGTTCGCCATGAAATACACAGCTCGACTCTGGCCACGGCATCGTTTTCATCCGCGCTGAGTTTGGACGGGCTTCCCATAGCAAGCAACAGCGCCAGGCTCACCCTGGTGCTGGAGAAAGGCGAGTGGAAGGTGGCGCAGGTCAATCTGGACTGAACGTGATGTATACGGCGACCTCGTCTGAGTCGAGGTGGACAGGCTTGGTGATCTCAGTGAGGCCGATGGCCTGGTCCAGCCTGCTCAGCACGTGATCCAGCACAGCGGAGGGCACTGTGATCACTTCGGTATTGCCCAGGCTCTCAGCGATGCCTCCTGCTTCAGCGGCAATCTGCTCCAGAACGTTCGCGGTTTCGGGAGTGAACGCGCTTGACGCGACCGCATCCACCGCGTCCTTCCTGTCGCCGGCACGCGGCGCGAAGCCCATTGCTCCGCTTTCTAGGCCGAAGACTACGCCGCGAACTCCCGCAGACGATTCGTCCACTGACTCGGCGATCTGCAGAGCGTTGTCGGGCCTGGATCCGGCAGGCGCCTCCAGAGAGTGGCCTGGCTCCCCGGACCGGCTGATCCGCAGAGCGGGGGTGGGCCTGAACAAGCCGCTGTGAGCGATGGTTATCAATACGAGCGCTGCAACGGCGCCCGCGGCCGCGAACCTGATGTAGCGCTTTGGAAGACCCAGGATCCATGGGCTGTATGCCCTGCGGCGATGTGCGTCCGACTGAGCTTCCACAAGGAACGACTGCTTGAGCCTCGCGCGGAACTCGGGCGATGGCGCGGCGCCGCTTCGCAGGGCCTTCAGTATTGCCTGGTATTCGCTGGTTTCCATTGCTTCGATTTCCTCATCGGGACGCACTGGCTTTCACCTCTTCGTCACTGGCCACGAGCGACCGCAGTGCCGTAATCGCCCGGTTGAGCCTGGACTTTACTGTGCCCAGCTCCACCCCGAGCTCGTCGGCAATCTGCTGGTAACTCAACTCCATGAAGTATCTGAGCTCGATCACAGAGCGCTGCCCGGGAGGGAGCGCGTCGAGCTTGCTGTAGACGTAACGAGCGAAATCCGCATCGGCTACCCGGTCTTCCGGACCAGGCGCATCGTCCTCGATTTCCCTGGACACGGAATCGCCATCGCCAGTGGGTAACTGGGCGTCCAGCGAAACGTTGTAGCGCCGTCTCCTAACAAAGTCCATGACCGCGTTGTTGGCCACAGTGTATATCCACGTGGAGAATTTGGCATCTCCTCTGAACGAGCTGAGCGATCTGCAGAGCTTCAGGAAGATTGCCGATGTTACGTCCTCAGCATCTTGGGCGCTGCGCAACTTGGAATACGTAAGCCTGTAGACACGATCCAAGTAGCGCTCGTAAATGGCCTCCATCCCTCCCGGGTCGCCCGAGAGGTGTAGTTGTATCAACTGTTCGTCTGACATATCGGAGTACATCTGGCTCACCTCTCTGGATGCGCGTCCGGACCTTCCCGCGGTGTGCGGGCGTCCTATACTACTACGCCATCCATGCAGGCGTTCCTGCCAAAGACCCCTGCCACAAGGTGGGCCGATGTAGCGCTGCGACCTGCTCCGGTTTTCCCAGCTTGCCATGCGGCCGCCGATACACTGACTCAACTGATATGACGCGGCGGAGGGGCGGAGGTTCCGTGCTGACTACACGGCCTGGACAGAGCTGCGCGGGCGATACGAGTAATGGAAGGAAGCCACAGGGATGTGAAGAAGAATAGATGACAAATAGGGGGGATGGCCGCATGGCGCTGAGGTTTAGGAAGTCTTTCAGGGTCGGCAAGTACGCCAGGATAAACATCAGCAAGTCCGGGATAGGGGGCTCGGTGGGAGTACCCGGCTTACGGATAGGCATGGGGGCGGATGGGAAGGTGCGTAGGACGGTGGGGATACCCGGGACGGGCTTGTACGATGTCAAGGTTGTCGGATCGCCCAAGAAGAAGGCTGCCAAGCCCAAACGGACGTGCGGGGCATGCGGTAGGCAGGCGGGTCAGAAGGACAGGTTTTGCAGGTATTGCGGGGCAAGACTGGCTCCCTAGAGGGGCGAGGCGATCTATCGGCCATGCCTCATTACTACCTGATCCTCGTGTTGCCTTCGCGCGGGGGGAGGTGATGAAGGAGAGCGTGTGGCGCGTCTCGAAAATCCAATAGAAGCTTGAAGACGCGATGCGACACAGAAATAGAGGGGGGGGTTGGTTGTTGGTGACCGAGACGGGCCAAAAGGGAAGTCGGGAAGCTGGCGACCGGGCTGAGCATCGTCTTGTGCCCATAGCGTGGGACGAGGCCCGGGGGGCGGCGCGTCTGATCGACCAGACGCTTTTGCCGGCTGAGTTGAGATACATCGACATTCGCTCGTTTGACGACATGTGCGAGGCCATCGCGATGTTGCGTGTGCGCGGGGCGCCGGCGATAGGAGTGGCCGGGGCTTTCGGTATATGCCTGGGTCTTGTGGAGCGGGCGCCGAGATCGGTGGAAGAGGCTTTCAGAGCTCTGGATGAGCTGTGCCCGAAAATGACGGGTGTGCGCCCAACGGCGGTGAACCTATCGTGGGCAGTGGATAGGGTGAAGCGGGCCGCGGCGCGCGCGGCGGAGGGCGCGCGGGGCCGGAAAGAGGAGCCGGATCTGCCTGCGTTGCTGCTGGCAGCGGTGGATGAGGCCAAGGCGATCGCGGCTGAAGATGCCGCGGCATGCCGCCGCATAGGCGAATACGGAGCGCAACTCATACCGGACGGCGGGCGCGTACTTACTCACTGCAATGCCGGAGCGCTTGCAACGGCGGGGTTGGGAACTGCGCTGGCTGCGCTGTATGTGGCGCAGGAGCAAGGCAAGAGGTTCGCGGTATGGGCGGACGAGACTCGCCCGCTGCTGCAGGGCTCGCGGCTGACCGCGTTTGAGCTGGCTGAGGCGGGGATTGACGTGACTGTCATATGCGACAACATGGCGGCATCGCTCATGCGCGCCGGTCAGGTCGATCTGGTGATAGTGGGCGCCGACCGAGTCGCGGCCAACGGAGATGTGTGCAACAAGATCGGGACGTATGCTCTGGCCTGCCTTGCCAGAACGCACGGTATCCCCTTCTTCGCGGCCTGCCCTACGTCTACTTTGGACCTCTCGCTCGCCGCGGGCGATGCGATCCCGATTGAGCAGAGGGATCGGCGGGAGGTGGCTTGCGGGTTCGGGCGGCAGACTGTGCCGGACGGGGTTCGCGTTTACAACCCGGCGTTCGATGTGACACCGAGCGAGCTGGTGACGGCGATTGTGACTGAACGCGGAATAGTCAGGGCGCCCTATGGCCCGGGGCTTTCGGAGCTTATGCGGGCGTGACTTCCAGCAGCGTCAGTTCGCTCTGATGCGACTTTAGGGTGTAGTCGGGGCAGGATGCGGGTATGAGCAGGGATGAGCCGGGGCGCAAGGCAATGCGCT
>CAYYHF010000139.1:0-7235 GCA_964471415.1 uncultured Clostridia bacterium
CGTTACCAGCCTCATTGAGCCCGCGGTAGTACTCGGAGTGCGCGAGGTTCTGCTCGAACTCCTCCAAAGTGTCGGACAAGTTCAGAATGGTCTTGATCCCGTGCTCCTCCACAAGCTTGGCCGCATACGATGAACGATCGTCGCCGAGCGATGGATGAGACACTCTGTAGAGCACGCCTGGCTTCATGTTGCCCGCCGTGACCTCCCTGAAGTTGGCGAATGCCTCATCGCTCTCGTAGTCCTCCCGCTTCTCGAGCTTCTCCAGATGACGAATGGCTATGTCCGAAAGATAAGCGCCCTTCTCCTTCATATACACAACTACCGGGGTTCCCTCCGATGCCCCATAGGCGCTGGCGAAGTCGCCGTAGTTTATGGCGAGCTGAATGCCGGTATCTCTGGGCCTCATGAGGGGGGTTCCGCGATCCACATCCCCGTAGGTCGTAACAAGCGGCAGCACAATCACGTGGTTGCCGATCTTCACAATCACTACATCCCCGACCTCGGCCCCCGAAGCCGCAACCGTGTCCGGACCGATGTCAGTTCTCATACCTCCCGTTTCTGTAGTCGCTTCTGCCGCCCACGTGAACAAGCCCATACTTCCCCAGTCGCGGGCCACGGCAAGTCTCATTATAGCATGTATTGCCACACCCTTCCAACAGGCGTCTGCAGGCGCGTCTGCAAGCCAATCAAAGCCCCATCGAAGTCGCGCTGACTCTGTTGATGACACTGCTGTCGCGCTATGCTAGAATGTTGCCAATGAAACCGAGTAATGAGATAGTCTACAAACAAGTGGGAAAACGCAGTCTCATGATGGACATCTATCAGAGCGGAGCGCTGGCGGATGCCCCTGTGATTCTGTATGTTCACGGCGGGGCATGGGTCGCCGGCGACAAGCGCACTGAGCTTCTGCAGATGGGAATGCCCATTGACGAGATAGCGGCCGGGGGCTACGCGTTCATGAGTGTGGAGTATCGCCTCGTGGATGAGGCCGTCAAGTATCCCGCCCCGGTCGAAGATGTGAAGGATGCTGTCAGGTTCATCTGGAAGAACGCTCGCGAGTTCGGGATAGATCCCCAGAGGATTGCGCTTGTGGGCGTATCGGCCGGAGCGCATCTAGCCATGTTGGCGGGCCTCACGCCAAGCAGCGCCTTTGTCGGAGATACGGGCCTGGCGGATTACCCCTCCACTGTTCGAACCGTGGTGTCATGGAGCGGTCCCACCGACCTCACGCTTTTTGAACAGCTGACCCCATCGGCAGAGCGCTTAGTGTCGCACTTCATAGGGAAGACGCATATTGACAGGCCGGACCTCTACAGACAGGCGAGCCCTGCAGCCTATCTTGCCGCCGACAGCGTTCCGATGATGCTGATACACGGAGACTGCGACAGCGTTGTCCCGTACGCTCAATCCGAGCGCCTGTGCAAGCGGGCAAGAGAGCTGGGTGCGAAAGTCGAGTTCATAACCATCGCCAACGCAGACCATATGCTCCAACCAATTGGCGAAGGACCCGTTGTTCCCGATATCGATGCTCTTTTGGACATGATCCTCCGCTATATCGACAGGCAGCTGACTCCGGCTCTGTAGCGGCTCCGGACTCAGGCTCATCAGTGGGCAGCTTCCCGGCCACTGTCCGCCATGGCACCCGGCCCGCCTGCAGAGCCCGATGAGCCCTTAGCTATTGCTCGACTCTTCGGTGACAAGCGACGAAATGCCCCGCCTCGACCTCGACGAACTCCGGCGCTTCTGCCGAGCATACCGCCTGGGCGTGTGGGCATCGGGGATGGAATCTGCATCCCGATGGCGGGTTGATGGGGCTCGGTATCTCGCCCTCAAGCAGAATCCGATGCTTCCTCCGCTCAGGGTCGGGCACTGGCACAGCGGAAAGCAAAGCCTGGGTATAAGGATGCATAGGGGAGTTGTATAGGGCCTTTTTGGGGGCGAGTTCGACCAATCTTCCAAGGTACATCACCGCCACCCGATCGCTTATGTGCTTGACCACACTCAGATCGTGGGCAATGAACAGATACGTCAACTCCAGATTCGCCTGAAGATCCTGGAGTAGGTTGATGACCTGAGCCTGAATCGACACATCGAGGGCGGACACTGGCTCATCGCACACGATCAGCTTGGGATTGACCGCCAGGGCCCTGGCTATTCCGATTCTCTGGCGCTGTCCCCCTGAGAACTCGTGCGGGTATCTGCTTGCATGGTACGCGGAAAGCCCCACTACATTCAGAAGCTCCTGAACCCGCTTCTGCTTGTCGCCTCCGTCCGGAACACCGTGAACATCCAGTGGTTCGCCTACGATCTGCCCCACGGTCATCCTCGGATTCAGCGATGCATAGGGATCCTGGAACACGATCTGCATCTCCCTGCGCAGAGCCCGAAGATCCCGCTTGCCAAGCTCGCGCACGTTCACCCCGCCGAAGGCGACCTCGCCCGATGTAGGCTCGATCAGACGCAGTATCAGCCTGCCCGTAGTCGACTTCCCACATCCGCTCTCTCCCACAAGGCCGAGCGTCTCGCCGCGGTGGATGGAGAAGCTCACGCCGTCCACGGCCTTCACAACACCTGTTCGCTTGGAGAACATTCCCTTACTCTTCGTGGGGAAGTGTTTTACAAGATCCTTCACTTCAAGAAGCGCTTCTGCCATTTTGGGCCCTCCTCACTTCGCCGCCCGTAGCCCTAAGCGTACTTCCAGCACCGCACATCATGGCCATCGGCGATGCTCACGAATCCAGGTTCCTCGGCTCGACATATGTCCATCGCCAAGCTGCATCGGGGATGGAATCTGCAGCCTTTGGGCATGTCAAATGGACTCGGAACTACGCCATCTATAGACTGAAGCCGCGCCCGGTCTTCGTTGAGATTGGGTATGGACCCCAGAAGGCCCACGGTGTATGGGTGGGCGGGCTTTCGAAACAGCTCCTTGACGCCCGCATTCTCCATGATCTTGCCGGCATACATCACTATGACGCGGTCGGCGGTCTCCGCAATGACTCCGAGATCGTGGGTGATCAACATCACCGAGGCGCCAAGATCGTCTTTGAGAGCCATCATCAATTCTAGAATCTGCGCCTGCACCGTCACATCCAAAGCCGTAGTCGGTTCATCAGCGATTAGGAGCTCAGGGTTGCACGAAAGCGCCATGGCGATCATCACCCTCTGCCTCATTCCGCCGCTCATCTGATGCGGATAGTCGTCCACGCGGCGCTGGGGCGAGGGGATTCCCACCGACTTGAGCATGCGAACGGCCTTGTCTCTTGCGTCTTCCCTTCCAAGCTGCTGATGTAGCTGTATTGCCTCCACTATCTGTTGCCCCACAGTGAGGACGGGGTTGAGGCTCGTCATCGGTTCCTGAAATATCATAGCGATATCATTGCCCCGAATGCGCCTCATCTCGTCCATGCTCTTGGCAAGTAGGTTCTCTCCCCTAAAGATGATCTCGCCGCATTCTATCTTGCCAGGCGGGTACGGGATAAGCCGCATCACCGAAAGAGCCGTTACGCTCTTGCCGCTTCCGCTCTCGCCGACGATGCCAACGGTCTCGCCCTTGCCCAGCGAAAAGCTTACATCCTCTACGGCCGGGATCGCGCCGTCCTCAGTGTAAAAGCATGTCTTAAGGTTCCGCACTTCCAGCAGTGGTCTGTCCATGTCGCAGACGCTCCTTCCCACAGGGGTCACTCACATAGCCTCACTCACGCTATCCTGTCTGCGCCATCGCGCTCACATCTCACACTTCACATCTCGTACTTCAGGCGATACAAGACCAGTTCCTGAACCCTGAATACCTCCTCAGGATAGCCCGTAAACGAGACGGTGCGGGATCCCAGTCGCTTCATGCCCGGAACTAGCTCGGCTGCGTCTGCCATGTCGGTTCGGTAGAAATCGATCTCCATGCAGAGGGGGTCGGGCACCGATACCGGCGCAAACTGCCTGAGATTTTCCAGCGCTCCCCTTGCCGTCTCGCGGATCAAGGCCCTTGCCCGCTCAGGATGGAGCGAGCGAGCGCAGTAGCGGCTATACCCCTCCTTGACCACAGCGCCCCTCACATCCGGCAACACCGCCTTGGTCTGCTCGACCATTGCCCGATCCCCGCTCACCATCACCAGCGGGACTCCGTAGTAGCCGGCCGTGACCGCGTTCAGACATGGTTCATTGAGCGTTGCGCCGTTGATTCGGATGTTGTAGACCATCCTGCTCACCCAGGAATGGTCCAGCACTCCCCTGTGCGTCCCGGCTGCCGCATGTGCTCCTGTCACGAAGAGTGCATCGTAGGTGTCGTCGATACCCTGCATCTGCAGGGAATCTCTAATCGCTCCCCGCACGAGCTCAGCCTCGGGAAGCAGCTGCTCGGGCAGGATATTCTGCATGTTGGCATGCGCATCGCACACTACGATCTGGCTCGCGCCTGCGTCAATGGCGCCCTGAACAGCCGCGTTCACCTCACCTGTCATCAGGCGCTTGCCCATCTCGTATTCGGCTTCTCCAGGCACGCATTGCAGCAGACTGACCACGCCCGCCGTGCCCTCAATGTCGGCGCTTATGAATACCTTCAGTCCCAAAAGACCCACCCTCCCTCATCTAGCCGAGGGCGAACACCCAAAGGTGCTCGCCCACAGCGTTATCCGGTCTACTTCTGTACCGTATTGAACAGAATGTAGTTTGACGCAAGCCACTGAAGGCCCTTTACATTGCTCCTGACTCCGTAGATGCCCATCATCTCATAGAGGAAGATCCACGGCGCGTCATTCCACACCATCTCCTGCGCCTCTGCGAGGAGCGCTTTTTGCTTGGTCTGGTCGAAGGTCTGAAGAGCCTTTGCAAGCAAACCGTCCACAGTCTTGTTGCTGTAGAAGCAACGGTTGTACTTGACAGGCGCCCACGACCCGGTGTTGAAAAACTCGTCCATGATGGTGGCTGCCTCGCCCGTCCGTGCGCCAATGCCCATCATGACCATGTGCTTCCCGGACTTTTTGGACTCGGCCGGATCCTTGATGATGTTGTCGATGAAGGCGGACATTTCAAACGGGATGATCTTCACCTTCACGCCGACCTCGGCAAGCATGGCCTGTATGGCCTGCGGAACCTCAGGCATGAACCCTGCTCCGGATGCAGGGACCCACAGGTTGGCCTCGAATCCTTTTGCATAGCCCGCCTCGGCCAGTAGCTTCTTGGCCTTCGCCGGGTTGTACTCGTAATCCGGCTGGCCGGCATAGCCCCATACCTTGGAATTGACCGGGGCACTGAGCGGCTTGGCCGTTCCCCTCAGTATCTCGTCGGTTATGACGCTGACATCGACTGCATGGTTCAGGGCCCGCCTGACGCGCGCATCGTCAAACGGCTTCTCCAGCACGTTCAGCCCGATGAACCAGCCCCTGAGCACGGACACCTTGTTGATGGTGATATCCTTGCTCCGCTCAAGACGCTTCATCTCATCAGGCATTATGGAGTTCGCCACATCGGCCTGGCCGGTCTCGAGCATGATCACGCGGGCGCTCGGCTCCGACACCGGCTTGAACACGAGCTCGCTGATCTTGGGTTTGCCGCCCCAGTAGTTCGGATTGGGCGTCAGCGTTGTGTGGTCGGCAGGCATCCACTCTTTGAACATCCATGGGCCGGTGCCCACGGGATGGAACGGATAATCATCGCCCCACTTCTTGACCGCGGTCGGGCTGCAGATCAGGCCGCCTAGGTCGGTCATGACTGCCAAAAACGGCGCGTAAGGCTCGGTGAGAGTGAACTTGACCGTATAGGTCGACGCTACGTCCACTTTCTTGACCATGGCGAAAGCTCCGCGCGCTCTGGCGGCCTTGACCGGGTCGAGCAATCGGTCAAAATGCGCCTTGACGGCGGCGGCGTCGAAGGCCGTTCCGTCCTGGAACTTTACGCCCTTTTTCAGGTTGAAGGACCAAGTGAGGTTGTCGGAGCTAACGGCCCACGACTCGGCCAGCACGGCCTCGATCTCGCCGGTGCTGCTCATCCTCACAAGAGGCTCGTAGATCTGCTGATTGACTGCGGCAGATCCCGGATCGATGGAGTTGACCGGATCCAGGTTGGATATGTCCACATCGATCGCGTACACGATTCGTCCACTGGCTGCGCCGGCCGCAGGGGCATAGGCGACCACGGCAGATGCCGCGACTAGGACCAGTAGTGCCTTGCAGATAGTCCAGATATTCTTGGTTGGCATACGCATGTTGATTCGTCTCCTTTCTACTTATCCTTGAGCTTGGGGTCCAAAGCATCGCGAACCCCATCTCCCAGCAGATTGAAACCGACCACGGTCATCAGTATCGCCAGGCCTGGAAAGGCGGCAATGTGAGGCGCCACTCGCAGCACGTCACGGCCGCCGCTTAGAATCGCTCCCCACTCGGGCATCGGCGGCTGCGCGCCTAGGCCCAGGAAACTGAGGGACGCCGCAGCCAGTATCGTGGTCCCGAGCCGCATGGTCGACATTATGATCACCGGAGTCATTATGTTGGGTAGAATATGGCCAAACAGGATACGCCCATCGCTGTCGCCAATTGCCCTGGCAGCCTCGACGAACTCCTGTTCGCGCAGGGATAACACTCTGCTACGAACCACCCTCGCGAAGCTGGGGACTGAGTACAACCCCACCGACACCATGGCGTTGAACAGGCCGCGCCCCAGAACGGATATGATCGCTATGGCAAGAAGAATGCCCGGAAACGCCAGCAGCATGTCCATGATCCGCATGATGGTCATGTCCACCCAGCCGCCGTAATACCCCGACAGGAGGCCGAACAGCGTGCCGACGAAAGCGGCGATAGCCACACTCACGATCCCGGCCAAAAGCGAGTACCTGCTCCCGTAGATTATCCGGCTGAGCATGTCCCGCCCCAGCGTGTCGGTGCCGAGCCAGTGCTCCAATGTCGGCCCCTTCAGCCTGGCCGTGAAGTTAGGCTTATTGGGATCGTAAGGCGCGATCAGCGGCGCGAACACAGCCACGACAACGAAGAACAGCACAACACACCCGCCCATCGTCGCCATACGGTTTCTCAACAGGCGGCGCCATACCGCCTTTATCTGTGATCGCGCGGCAGGAGCGCCCGCGCTTGGAGCCCTGTTCTCGTCTACACCGCCCATGGTCATCCGCTCCTTGCGTCACTCGTATCTGATTCTCGGATCGAGCAGCCCATACGTGACATCGACTGCAAGGTTTATCAGGCTGACGATGACAGCCATCATCAGCAACCCGCCTTGAACAACCG
>CAYYHF010000140.1:0-7204 GCA_964471415.1 uncultured Clostridia bacterium
CCCACTGGTGGGAGGGTATCTGGCAGACGCATGGGGAACGAAGAAAGTCTTTCTGCTATCGGCCGTCTTCTTCTTGGCCGCCTCGTGCATCATGGCTTTTCTTCCGCCGGTGCGCAAGGAGGCGCAGGAGAAGCAGCGCGGAAGCGGCGGATACAGCGGTCTTCTGCGCGACCGCGCGTTTGTCTGGTTCATCATTCTGTATTCGGTGTGCGCTTTCGCATATTACATGATCCAGCCGCTCATACCGCAGTACCTGAGCGATGTAAGGCGCAGCAGTGTGCAGACGATAAGCATGCTCGGGACATTGATGTCTTTGGGCCAGGCTCTGATCACAGCCGCGGTGGCCAGGGCTGCCGATGGGCGCGGAGCCGTGGTCGCAGTGGGCGCGAACTTGCTGGTCTTCGTGGCATCGCTGCTGTGTTTTGTTGCGGTACCGATGGCGGCGGTCACCCTCGGATGCCTGTTCTTGCTGGGAGGCTTCATGGGGGGACAGGGGGTTGTGTATGCCGGGGTGAGCGAGATCCTGGGCGAACGGGCTGACGGGAGGGCATTCGCCTTGTTCAGCCTGGCGATGTCGGTGGTATCGGTGTTCGGCCCCTACCTGGGCGGCGCCCTCTACACTCGGTTGCCGGGCGCGCCGTTCTATCTTGCAGCGGGGCTTGTAGCAATAGGCGGGTCGTTACTGATGAAGGAGGGGCTCGCGATTCGCGGCCGTGCTTGCGCGTGCGTGTGCGGCGATGGGGGAGGTGGTCCATCCACTGAGGAGTCTCGCGACACTGGGGATTCTACTACCGTCTAGTTTTCGTCCGGCGACTATGAATTTCAAGGAGGCTACATACAATGCGCAGACTTGTGCTGATAATCGGACTGTGTGCCATTTTGGCGCTGGCGGGCTCAGTATACTGTGTGGCCGCGGCCAAACCCGAGAGCAAGGTGGTTGTGACGGTCAAAGGCGCCATTACTGAGACTAACTCCGACAAAGGGCTCGAACTGGACATGGCGATGCTCGAGGGCATCGGAACCAAGCTCTACGATGGCAAAGATCCGTGGCTTGGCAAGAAGAAGTACACCGGGGTCGTCATCGCGGATATCCTCAAGTTCGCCGGCGCGTCCAAGGACGTGGCTGAGGTGATAGTGATAGCGAACGATGGGAAGAAAGTCACGCTTAAGGCCGAGGATGTAAGCAAGTATCCGATTATGCTTGCCACTCAGGATGCAGGCAAGCCCATCGGGGCAGGCGTAGGGGGACCTGTCAAGCTGGTATTCCCCTACACAACCCACCCTGAGCTTGAGAAGATGTATCCCAAAGAGGACTGGAACTGGTTCGTCGTAGCTATTGAAGTGAAGGTGAAGTAGAGGTGCGGCGCCTACGAGCGCTGCCGTTGTTCCTTACTGCGCTGATCGTGCTGGGTCAGGCGGCGCTGGGGCCCATGTTGCGCGCCTCCGCCGCCGCCCAGGAATCTGCCAGTCCAGCGCAGTTGGGGCCAACGGTAGTGGTAGTAGTGTTGGACGGATGCCCGGCGGGATCGCTGGATCTTCTGCCCGACGAGGCGTTCTTGGGCGGAGGTCGGCGCGCAGGCGGATGCCTTGCGAAGGCGGTTCGAGCGGTCTTCCCATCGTCCACCGCAGCGGGGCACGCCGCCATATTCACCGGGCGCTATCCGGAGGAGACTGGGGTGACGGGCAAGGAGTACCTGCGAGCGGACGGGTCGCTCGGTCGGTTCAGCTCTCCGGATCTGCTGGAACGGCCAACGTTCTTTGAAGCTGCACGCGCTGCGGGCTTCGGCACTGCGATGATGTCGGCCAAGAAGAATGTCCGCCTCATGCTGTCGGGGGCGGCGGACGTATCGGTAGGGGCTGACGAAGTTCCAGACTGGATCTTGGATGCAGTGGGACCCCCGCCTGATCAGTCCGAGCAGTATGACGACTATGCCGGGTGGCACGTCAAGCTCGACCTGTGGGTGCTCGCCGCGGTCCAGGCCTATCTGGAGAAGGACTACTCTCCGGCGGTTATAGGAATCAATCTAGGGAGCCCCGACAAGTGCGGACATAGATTCGGTCCCGCTCCGGCCGAGGAGACCGCCGCGGCGATAGCGGCGATCGGCCGAGGACTTGAGGATCTGGCCGCGAAGCTGGATGCCGTTCGCGCCGGCAACTGGTGCATGATCGTGACTGCCGATCACGGTATGACGCAGGTGGACAAGGGCATCACAGCGCTTGACATCATAGATGAGGTAGCTGAATCCACCGTGACCGAGATCCCCGCAACGCTGGACGGCGGCGCGCTGTTCGTGTGGGCGGAGGGCGAGGCCGAAAGCGAGCTGGCAAAGGCGCTCGCGGGCACTGAGGGCGTTGCTGAAGTGATCGGGCAAAGCAGCCCCGCGGATCTGGCGCGCCGCGCCGAGCTGCGCATTCGTCATCCGCGCACCCCGCCCCTGATTGCCGTGGCAGCATCGGGCTACATGTTCATCGAGTCTCCGCTGTTCATGGAATACACCCGAGGAAGCCACGGCACAGCCGACCTGGACACCGACTTGCTGACGCCATTGGTCGTGTACGGCCCACGGGCTCGGGACGGAAACGCTGAACAGCTCTTCGATGCCGCGCGGTCGTTGACCGATATCTACGGCTTGGTCATGACGATTCTGGGAATCGAGTGAACAAGCAGGGCACAGACTGCAGCGCAGTCTACGGATAAGCGAGACAGACAAAGGCGACAGACAGACACAATGGTCAGAGCGGGCGGAAAGGCGATGCCCCCGTGGGGCGGATGCCGGACCGCCCGCTCTTTGCAGCTTCCAGCAATCCTATCGCCCACCATCGCCAGCGGCGAGGCGTCCGCTAGCGGCAAAGCAAGTCCTTGGCCCAGGCTATTGACATCATACGCTTCTTTTCCGCACCGCAAGTCATCGGCGCATCCTGTGATCTGAATCAGCGATGTTGAGCTTTGCCCGAACACGCCCAGCTAACAACTGCTGAGATGGCGAGGTGACCCCATGCAAGGCTTTCGCCCGCGCTTCGGTGCATTGCCGCTTCGGGCCGCGATCGCGTCAATCCTTGCCTTGCTCCTCCTGTGTCCGTCCTTCGCGCGCGCCGTTTTTTCCACACCGGTATCGTGCGATGCGGTCTCTCAGGATATTCGGGTAGTTCTGAAGGACCTAGCTGCTCAGGCAGGCGTCAACATCGTGATCGACGACAACGTGCAGAGGCGGGTGACTATCCAGCTCAAGGACGTTCCTTTTGACGAGGCAGCGCGCGCGATTGTGGGCTGCTCAGGGTTCGAGATTTCCCGGGACGGAGAGGTTCTGATGATTAAGCTCCCCTCGCTGAGGCAGTCCTCTTCCGATGCAACCTGTGTTTCGGTGGTTATTGAAGCCGGCAGTGTGCCTGTAGAGAGGATGTGCGAACTCATAGGGGCTCTGGGGCCGAATCTAGCGACAACGCCGTTTCCGGAGCTCAAGGCAGTGGTAGTATCAGGCCCGTACGCCGAAGTGACTTCAGCGAAGAACGCCCTTTCCGCCTGGATCGGAAGGGTCCCTCAGGAACAATCCGAGTTAGTCGCAGAACCCGTGCGCATATGGCACCTAGACGCTCAGGAAATAGTGAGCTCGTTCTCCGGCCAATTCTCAGGAATCAGGATGACGGCCATCCGATCGACCAATTCGGTGGTAGTGTTCGGCAAACAGCAAAGGGATCTTCCGTGTATCAGCAGATTCAGTACGTTGAGACTGGGGTGAGGCTGGACATTACCCCAAGGGTCGACATGGACGGGAAGATCACCGCCGCTATATTCCCGCAGGTCTCGGGCATCACCGGGTTCACCAAGGAGGGCTATCCAAGGGTGTCGACGCGCGAAGCCCAGACGACCGTCAGACTGCGCGATGGAGAAACGGCGGTTATCGGCGGCCTCATCGAAAACAGAGCGACTGAGAGATCCTACGGCCTCCCAATTCTGGGCGACATTCCGGTCATAGGCAGACTGTTCTCGACAAAGAAGGAGGCCGTCCAATCGACCGAGCTTGTGATACTGGTCACCCTTACGGCGCTGGACTATTCCGATAGCGCGTACGGGCATATCGACGAGGAGCCCACAACGAATCGGGGGGATGAACAGTGAAACGGCGTCTGAATGCCCAACCATGGGGCGTGCTGCTAGGAATGCTTATAGTCATGTTTGCTCCTTTCGGAACGCTTGCGCAGTACGTTCCCAGCGATGGCGACTTCGTTTGGGCAAGCTACGAAGCCGCTGCCTACGGACTGTCTACAGAAGATGTTCTATGGATGTTGGAAAATGGAAAGACACAGTCTGAGATCGAGACCGCGCTTCGGAATGCGCGTCCGCCGCAACAGACGGTAGTCGGCGCCAAGGAATTTCGCGAGCTAGGCGACAAGTGGCGCGTCCCACCTAGCGAGGTGATCGATGCATACAGGACCGGGTTGGAGATCGGGGTCAACCCAGACGCATATCTGTACTGTCTTGCCTACGGCCGGGACCCACAAGCGGCGCAGGCAGTTCTTCGGCGGCATGCCGATGCTAAGAAGGCAGTGCGAAGGCTGGGAGACAGAGGCGCCGTGGATATCCCGGGCAGCCTCGAAACCAGGTATTCCGCCTCGCCGTGTACGCTTGAGGATAGGAGATCGGCTGTTGCTCGCGCCATTGCTTCCGTATACGGTCTCCCGACATACGACAACCCGGAGATCTTCGTTCTTGAACTCCTTAGGAAAGGCCTGTCATCCGACGAGGCACTGGCGGTTGTGTTCGCACTGGACTGCGCCTGGGAGGGCGAGCCCGGCTCATCGTCTTCGCCCTGGAACGGGGACGTGTTGAGCCTATCGTCCGATCAACTCAGATCGGAGTCCGGCGAAATGGCGGACAAGATCTCGTTATCCACATTATGGGAAAAAGAGTCCCATCCCGTATGAAGCGAAGCTAGGGTTGCAGGAGCAGGGATTTCTCAGGCCCGAGGCGGTCGGAAGCCCTGCCGCTGAGATCGAGCCCGAGGCAGATCTGGGGCCGCTGGCCGGAGGCGGCGGCCCGGGGTCGCCAGCCATAGTCGATCCCGGCATAGTGTATGACTGCGGAAGGACGTCTCCATTCAACCGTCACTTCGAGGGTCTTTCAGAGACCATCGACCCGAAGACATGGGCGCTTATCGTAAAGCAGAAGGATCTTGTACTCCCAGGCCGGAACGGATTCGATCTCGTGATAGAGCGAGTGTACAACAGCCAGCGGGCTGCGGTAGGCCTACCCGGCATCGACGCGTACGTTACCTCGGCAGTACAGGCGGGCTCAGAATCCGACTGGTGGGGTGTATTGCCTGGTCCTGACGGAGAATACGACGAATGCTACTACAGACTCAACGGAACCGTTACATGGGAGAGGCAGCCGGTTGACTGTGGTTGCATCTGCGTTGCCTTCTCCGGCACAGTGGAACAGATGCTCTGGGAGCCGGATTATCGCTGCTGGACTTGCGAAGCTCAGTACGAACTGACGCGCCAGCTAAGGATGCCTGTGTCCACGTGGGGCATCGTGGTGTGCAGCGTTGGGACATCCGCCAAACTCGATACTCAGGCTACCTACATAGACCGCAAGTACGGGATCGGCTTGGGGTGGGCTTTGGCGTTTCCGTCCGTGGAGGTCAGATCCGACGACAAGCTTCTTCACTTGAGGGACGGGAGCGTGTATCGGGTGGACTTCTCCAGCGGCGCTCCGTCCAACCTTGTCGACTACAAGCTGGGCGATATTGTGTTCGCCCAGGAGAAGGCAAGCTACCCCGGCGCCGAGTGCAGGTCCGCCTACTGCCTGGCGGAGAAAGACGGCACTAGGAGCTACTTCGCATCGGACGGGAGGCTTCTCTGGAGTGCGGACCGGTTCGGGAACGCCATTGTCTTCCGCTATCAGAAAGCGTACGAATGGGATCGGATTAGTCAGATTGTGGACTCTGTAGGCCGCATCGTGCAGTTCACGTACCGTTCATCGTCGGTTACCGTGTCCGTGAATGATAGAACCTGGGTCTACGCGCTTCAACCAATAACAGCAGGCGACTTAATCGGAAGCTGGACGACTCTTGTGAGTGTGACCGACCCGCGCGGAGAGTCAGTACGATACGAGTACAGCCTATGCGAAGCGGGTTTCGGCGCGGGCGCAGACGGTTTTGAGGTCGCACCTGAGTGTAGCAACTGGTATGAGAACCTGACGCGGGTGGTTCATCCAACGGGCGGCGCATCCTCATATGCGTACGAAGGCGCTTGGAAGAACATGACCAAAGACAATCCGTGGGATAGAGACGAATACAGCATGACTGTGTTCCGAGTGACGGAAAGATATGACGAAGTAAGCGCGCAGGGCATCGTGAATCGGTCTCGCTTTTCGTATTTCAAGGACGAGGGACCTCCTCCAGGCCACCGCTGGCCGCCTGGTCATGCTTGGCCGAGTGTTGACGATCTGTCGTACGGAGCACTCCGGGAGGCTCTTCAGGCTTCGGCGGATGGATCTGGATTGGGCGCCGAGAGGTGGGCCTATAATTGGGAGCACCTACTGCGATCGCATCGCATAGCCGATGCCTTAACGGGGGAGACGAAAGAAACAGCTTATACCTACAGCACGTCCAAACTGGTGATACAGGAGGACACAAGGGTAACCGCGGGGGCGAACTCCGGCGTAACGGTTTCCTCGATGAACTACAATTGGGATGCATACGGGAACCTGAGAAGCGTCAGAAACGCGCTTACCAGCGCGGAAACTGAGTATGAGTATGACCTCAGATACCATCTCGTTGTGTGTGCGGCTGAGAAGGCCGATGCGTCCGAAGGCTCGCCGGCAGCCTGGCGGTACACCATAAACGTTCTTGACGATACAGGGAAGAAGGTTATCTCGTCTTCGCAGAGCATGCAGAAGCCGGAATGGCACGCCAAACCGCAGCTAACCGCGCCGGTTGGCCGCAGGTTGGTCAACATAGGCGATGCCTGGACATCGTGGACCGCCGGACCTGCGGGCAGCGCGGCGCTTAAGATCAACTGGGTCAGGGGTTTCTTTCAGGTTGTAGGATATGAGGTCGCGTACAGAGGCGCTCGGGACTCCGAGTGGATCACTGTCTCCTCCCCATCGTATGGGTGGTCCATGCCGAGAAGCGGTAGCGATACGGTGCTGATCAACTTTCCCGAACCGGGCGTATACTCAATACGGGTGAGGATGAGCCGGGGG
>CAYYHF010000141.1:0-7199 GCA_964471415.1 uncultured Clostridia bacterium
GAGCAGAACCTCGCGCACTCCGAGTACTACCGCGGGCTCAATGAGGCTGGTAACGTGGTTGCGGTGGGGATGGGCGTGGACTTTGCGGCAAAGGACTTCACTGCAAAGCTCAAGACGGTCATGGAGTTCATGATAGCGCACGATGGGCCCTTTGCCGTTCACTGTGTGGAGGGCAAAGACAGGGCGGGATTAGTCGTGGCGCTACTTCAAGGTCTGGCCGGCGCAACTGTCGAAGAGATCGTCCAGGACTACATGGTGTCCTATGAGAACTACTTCAAGGTAGAGAAGGGTACGGAAGGCTACAAGCTGGTGTCCAAGATAATGTACGACCAGCTCAAGGAGATGAACAACGGCCGGCCGGTCACTGATGCCGATGTGAAGGCCGTTGTAGTGAACTACCTCACGAGCTCAGTGGGGCTGAACGACGAGCAGATCAAAGAACTCGAGATCAAGTTAGTCGGCGAGGCATCGGCCCAGGTAGGAGAGGTTTTCTTGGCGGCGTAGAGCTGCCCGCGTTGGCCTTTGGAGTGGAGTGAGACCAGGGCGCCGACCGAAAAATGCTGCGGGAAGAGAGCGGGCTTGGGCCGGGCGGCGGTGAACCTTTCCTCAGGGGGTGTTGCGGTGGATCTTCAGAACATGAAAGCCCTGTTGAATTTCGCCGGAGACGGCCAGGCTGTGCCGGCGTTCAACTTCATCGACTTGGACGATCTCAAAGGGATAGTCCGCGCCGCGGAATTGGAGCAGACGCCCGTTATTTTGCAAGTGAGCCAGAACACCGCCAAGCAGCTGGGGCTGGACTACGCGGCCAGCCTGGCCAAGACGGCGGCTCGCCGTCTGTCGGTGCCGTTGTGCCTTCACCTAGACCATGCAACCAGCATTGATCTCATCTCCGAGGCGATTGACCGCGGTTTCACATCCGTCATGTACGATGGATCCGCGCTGCCCTTTGGCGAGAACCTCCATCTCACATCCAGAGTGGTCGCAATGGCGCACGCTGCTGGCGTCAGTGTCGAGGCGGAGCTCGGCAAAGTGGGGGGGAAGGAAGAGGGGGCGGACGCCGGTGCCGGCGCGCCAACTGATGCCGCCGCATGCGACCACCTGCTCACGGATCCGCTGCAGGCCAGGGAGTTCGTGCAAAAGACGGGGGTTGACGCGCTGGCGCCTGCCGTAGGGACGGTACATGGGCTGTATAAGGGAGCTCCCGATATCGCATTCGACCTCATCTGCGCCATCCGTGAAGCTGTGGACGTGCCTCTCGTGCTTCACGGGGGATCCGACATCCCGAACACGCTGCTCCGGCAGGCCATCGAGGCCGGAATCCGGAAGGTGAATGTGGGGACCGATCTGCAGATGGCGCACGCGAAGGCGCTGCGGCAGGCATTGCTGTGCGCCGATGCGGCCCCGAACATGCGGGCGGTTCACGGGGCAGCCATTGACGCAGTGTGCGATGTTGCCCGCGCCAAGATCAGGATGTGTTCCGGTGGAGGAACGTTGCTGTGATAGCCACATTCACACTCAACGCTGCGATCGACCGAACGCTCAGGCTCGGCCGGCTTTGCATGGACGAGCTCAACCGCGCGATGGTGGTGTCGGCGCGCGCCGGCGGCAAGGGAATCAACGTTGCGAGTATAGCGTCTGCCCTGGGGGCTGAGGTTGTGGCCTCAGGATTCGTGGGCGGATACGCTGGAGGATTCATAAGGGATCACGTCGAGCGGATGGGAGTGCGGGCAGAGTTCGTGGAAATCGATGGCGAATCCCGCGTCTGCTTGGCCCTCATGGAGGATTCGACCGGAACGCTGACGGAGATAACCGAGAACGGTCCGGAGGTTGACGCAAGCTCCATCGACCAGCTGGAAGCCAAGGTGCGTTCTCTTGCCTCGGCGGCGCGAGTATGCGTCTTCTCAGGCAGTCTTCCGCCCGGGTGCCCTGATGATCTGTATGCCAGGCTCGTGTCTGCGGCTAAGGAACACGAATGCTTCGCCGTGCTCGATACGAGCGGCGCCGCCCTAAGAGAAGGCCTTGCCGGTATGCCCGATCTGATTAAGCCCAACAAGACCGAACTGGAAGGCCTTGTTGGCCGCGAGCTAGCGTCTTTGGGAGACGTAGCCGATGCTGCAAGGCGACTGAGCAGGGATTACAAGGTGCGCAGCATAGTGGTGACCCTGGGACCCGATGGCGCCTTTGCAGTCAGCCCCGAAGGCGACTTTGAGGTGACAGTGCCTCGCGTCCCGGCGCAGAACACAGTCGGCTGTGGAGACGCGTTCGTGGCCGGAATGTGCGTTGCCACAGAGAGGGGGCAAGCGATACAGGACGCGCTGGCTCTTGGGGCTGCTGCGGCATGCGCCAAACTGAGCTGCGACGATGCGGGGACATGCAATCCTGGTGATGTAGCCCGCCTGGTCAGCCAAGTCGCCGTGGTTCCCTGGCGTGAGTGAAACGCGCAATGAAGAAAGCCCGCAAGGCGATGGCGAGATTCTTCGCTCATCTTCCAGGGCTTGCTAGTCTACACAGCCGATGCCGGTACCCGGGTTCAGAATGTTGTTGGGATCGAAGACTCGCTTGATGCCCTTCATGATCTCCAGGTGCTTTTGGCTGTACTGAAGCCCCAGTTTCTTATTGCGAATCTTGCCCACGCCATGCTCTGCCGTTATGGTGCCTCCAAGGCTTATGGCCAGCTTGAATAGGTCATCGGAGAGGTCTTCGTAGTTGTCTGGTTTCTCGCCTGTCTCGGTCATGATGAAGTTGTGAATGTTGCCGTCTCCTGCGTGCCCGAAGGACGGTATGTGCGCGCCGTACTTGGCTGCTAATTCGTCAACGCCGTTCATGTATTCGCTGAGGTTCGCCACTGGTATAGCTACGTCCAGTATGTCCACGACTTGAGACTTGACGCTGGGATATCCATGGCTTCTGATTTCAAGTATGGTTCTCTGCTCCTTGGCCGTCTCCGCGATTAAGCTTTCGACTGCGCCGTTGGCTTCGCAGATCTCAACTATCCGAGAACTGATTTCGAGCAAGTCCTCTTCCTTGGGCTCGACAAGGATGAAATACAGATCCACGATTCCCTTTTGGGCGGGCCACTGCAACCCCAGATCCTCTGCCGACCGGAGCATGAAATCCCGCTCTAGGTACTCAATGGCCAAGGGGACTATGCCTTCCCTCAGTATTTTGGGAACTACCTCTACGGCGGCCTTCTTGTCGTCAAAGGATATCAGCAGGCTGCCGCTGTTGGTTGTCTTGGGATAGAGCTTCAGTATGACCTTGGTCACGATGCCCAGCGTGCCCTCGCTTCCGATCATCAGATGAGTCAGGTCATATCCCGTGTTGTCCTTCATGAGCTTCCCACCGGTTCTCATGATTTCCCCCGTGGGCAGTACCACTTCAAGGCCCTTTATGTGGTTTCTCATGACGCCGTGCCTGACTGCCCTGACTCCGCCTGCGTTCTGAACGACCATCCCGCCTACCTGTGCGCCCTCATCTCCGGGATGGACGGGAAAGAACAGGCTGTCGTGATGAGTGAAAGTCTCCTCCAAATCGGAGAGCGTGACCCCCGCTTCGCACTCGACCATCATATTCTTGTCGTCCACTTCGATGATGCGGTTCAGTCTTTCCAGGGCAATGATGATGCTGGGCCTGATAGGCACTACAGCACCTGCGCATCCGGTGCCGCCGCCCCTTGCCACAACGGTAAGCTGCTCCTCATTGGCATACTTCAGAATCTCAGATATCTCCTGCGCGTCCTTGGGCTTCACAACAACGCAATCGTAGCAGGGCTCCGGGGCGATGGCATGCTCCGTTTCGTCCTTCACGTAGCTGGCGACCCCGGCCGGGTCGGCGACTACCCAGTCGTTGCCCGATATGGCTCTCAGCTTGTCTATCACCTGTTGCTGCATAGGGCTATCTTCCTTTCTGTCGCTCGATTACTATGAGGAGACCTCCTGGGCTGACTCGGCCGCGCAATGGCGAGCAATCGCGGTCAACCTTCCCGGACACCAAAGTCCGGGCCTTCCAGGGTATACGAGTAAATTCGACACTTGCCCTAGTGCATCCTGCCGGGGAGGCTTGACTACTCCGCGGCTACGTAAGCCGCAGCTCGAGCCCGCTTGGCCCGCGAATGAAGGTGTTACCTTCGCCGAGGTCGAAATCCCAATGCACGGGCCCATATGGGCTTTACGCGCTGCGATGGACGCTGATGTTGTGAGCGGGCGGGCGCATCGCCGATGCCTTTGGAGGGTGTACACGTGATGGCAAGCTACCGGGCGGCAAAGTGTACGACAGCAGAGTATAAGACGGCGCTGTTCATGCTGTTAGCGCTGCTAGTGCTGTCGGTGCCGGGCGGGGCGGGAGCAGAATCGCGGGCTCCGGCTCCTGTCGCCGGCAGTGTGGTGTCTGGATCGCAAGGTGTGAAGGTGGGGTCCAAGACGTTTCAGGTGAACTACGTCCGGATAGACCTGGGCGATCCCAAGGTCCGTCTTCGGGTGGTTCTCGGGCAGGACAGGGTAGGCGGGACGGAGGACCTTCTTTCCATGGCGGCGCGAGTCGGCGGGCAGGCGGCGATCAACGGGACCTTCTTCAACGCCTATGTCGATGGGCCGTTCAAGGACCCTGTTGGAACGCTGATTTGCCGCGGCGAGTTCGTGCACCGCGGAGCGACTGGAACCGTGTTTGCAGTCGCGGACGGAAACGAGGTGAGGATGGAGCCGGCGCGATTCAAGATCGTGGGAGCGACCAACGGCCTATGGACATGGCCGGGCAACTGGTATTCATACTGGTTGAACCGCACGCCGACATCGGCGAACTACGCAGGCATCTTTACGCGGGCGCGAGGCGTGCGGACTGGGGCGACTGACGGGATATCGGTTGTGGTCAGGGACGGCGTTGTCGCGGCGATCGGCCGCGGTGAACGGGAAATCCCCGAAGATGGGTACGTCATCAACTTTCAGGGGAGCGAGGAGGGGCTTGCTGCACGTTTCGCAGTCGGCGTTGCCGTCGACTACAAGGTCGTCATGTCAGACGGCAGCGACAGAACTGGATTTTGGGGGCAGGTCAGCGAAGCCCTTGGGGCCGGGCCAAAGCTGGTATCGGGCGGGAAGGTGACCTACTCCACGGAATCAGCCAAGGCTGAAGGTTTCACCGAGGCCAAGATCCTCTCCGCATCGTCGGCGCGCAGCGGTCTTGCAGTGACTGAAGACGGAGACCTTCTGATGGTCACCTGCGCCGCGGCCACCATGGCCCAGTTTGCCCAGATCATGCAGGCGCTAGGCGCGGCGGAGGCGATGAACCTTGACGGGGGCGCGTCCTCCGGACTGGCGTACGCAGGAGACTACCTGACCAGGCCTGGACGCGCCCTCAGTAATGCCCTGGTTGCGTTGGTGGGCGAGAGGTGAAGACGGCCCTCATGATCCCCCAGCATCCATGGTGTCCACTATAGCTTGCGCTCTATTTGCTCCCTTTCATGAATGCTGTAACCTCGCGCCTTGAGCTGGTCGATCATTTCCCTGATCAGCTTGATGTCCAGTCCTTCCGGTGCGAACACTCCAGTGCGCTTTATCCTGCCTTGAGCGGCCATTTGAACGGCAATTGATGCTGGATTGGCTGTCATCCGGTCCGGTTTTTCGGCCATGGAGTAGCTGTAGGTGACCTGCGCATCGCCCTTTTCGCCTGTAACATGAACCTTGATGAAGCCCAAGCTGGGCAGGTCAACGCCCTCAAAAGCCGCCCCCATCTCGCTCATGAGCTTATCAATTAGGGCCATGCTGAAGGTTCTGGGGGCTATCTTGTGACCGTTAACGTTCAGGGGTTCTGTCTGTGTGAGACCAAGGGACTTGAAGTAGTAGGCAAGCTCAGCCAGTTCGGCCGGGAATGCGCCGCCATGACATGTCACCTCGCTCACGCCTTCGATGAATCGAGGCAGTGTTTCAGGTTCAGCATGTCCGACATATGCGATCTGGTGCTTCCCAAGTGGGGGGAATTCAACTTCCATTATGTCAGTGCCTGCCGGGACCGCCTTGAACTCGCCGTCCAAGAACTGAACGCAATCGCCGGTTATTATCTCCAGGTAATGCAGGACCGCTGCCACGCCTGACCCATCGCCGGTGCCTGGCCAGAGCCATTCGATGTTGATCTTGTCTACCCGGGACAGCTTGGACGCTCCGTAGGCGGCGAGCAGATTAGTGCAACCCGGGCTTGCTCCGCAACCGAGCAGCACAGGAATGCCCGCTTCCTTAGCCGGCGTGTCGTAGTCGCTCAGGATCTGGCGCGTTGGCTTGAACTCGTCATTGATATCCACATAGGGTACTCGCGCGTCCACAGCTATCTTGACCACTTTCGGACCGTACATATAGAAAGCCCTATGGTATTCGCTACCGCATCTACCTTGGCCTCTCTTATTGCTTTCACGGTACCGCCGTGATCGTTGGCGTCTATGAACTTGGCAGTTACTCTTGAACCTCCCTTCTCCGAAAGTTGCTCGGCCAGTCGATCAGCTGCGTCCAGATTGTAGTCTGCAATGATGATCTCGTCGACCTTGCTTCGGACCAAATCCCTGGCCAATTCCGTCCCTTCCAGTCCCGCGCCGCCCATTACCATGATCCTCATGTTGCAAGAGACCTCCTTCAATTATGCATTGCAGCCCAAGATTTCACCTCCGCCTAAATTATGCTAACACACAATGGTTTCACCTGCAAAGACATACAATGCCTTACCGAGGTCAAATTAATAGGCCCATAAAGACAATATCAGCCCAGACCTCCCCGCATGTTGGAGTTAATGGGGGCATCGACCAAACCACGGCCGCATTCTTCCGATCTGGCGCTTGGGCAGTGCGGATGCGGCATATCCTGAGGCTTGCCGCGGCGGAGCACAGCAAGCCGAGCGCGCTTTCTACACTCCGCCTGCCCACGCAAAGGCTTTCAGAACGTCAACGAGCACCGGTGCGTCTTTGCCGTGTTTGGTTCGGAAGTCGCTCATGGCGGTCTGCAGCTCGTCCCGTTGCTGGTGGCACCACGGGTCAGAGAGCTTCGCGATGAGTATCAAGAACGAACCGTGTGCGCCTGCATCACTGCGCCAGGCTTGCTCTGCTTCGCGGAAGGACTGACTCGCGATGCCCAGGTAGTCGTTGCGCCAGTTCCTGGACCAGCGCGAGCGCGAAGCGGCGTAGTCGCGCAGAGTCCTCTCCAGTTCGATCCCGCGGTCTGCGAACG
>CAYYHF010000142.1:0-2941 GCA_964471415.1 uncultured Clostridia bacterium
GGAAGCTCGCAGGATAGATGACGTTCGCATGGTCGGCGACACCCCATAACAGCCAGGTTCACCCATATGCTACCATGTGATATGGGGGTTGTCAACCATGTATTGGGACAGTTCCCCCGGGTTGCAGCGAGGCGAGCCTCGACGAGGCGCTAAGGAGGCGATGCGGCTGCAGCCCTTGCGCGTGGAAGCAGCCTAAGGGTTTGAAGGAACTCGGGAATGGCCGTTTGGTTTGGCAGCCGATGAGGCTGAGCGCCTCCCGCGATCTGCCTCTTTGACGGGGTCCTGGCCGGCGAATTCGCGGATTGCCGGCGGGGCGGGCTGAAGGGCTGAAGGAAGGATTAGGGCGCTCCGAGTTGAAACATAGCAGTGGTCGGGGCGGAAGCCGCGTGCCAATAGGTTGCTCGGGAGGCGATCAGTCATGGAGGAACAAGCCGAGCGGACGGGCTTTGAGGTCATGGAGTATGTCGAGATGTCTCTTCCTGAACTACGCGCCCTGGATCCCGGGAAGACTATCTTCATGATCAGCGTCAGTCCCATTGAAGTGCACGGACCGCATTTGCCGGTGGGTACGGATGTGTTCATATCGGACGATCTCGCGCAGCGCTACATGGACGAACTGCACAGGAGGCGACCGGAGCTCAGGTTTGTGAAGCTTCCGTCTCTTTACATCGGCTCCGATGCGCTTCCGGTTGCAGGGTCGCTGTCGGTGCCTGCCCCGCACCTGGAGGGGGTGTTGACGGCCTACGGCAAGGGCCTGGCTAAGCAGGGTTTTCGCTATCTGTTTGTGGCGGACAATCACGGGGGTCCGCGCCATCAGATGGCTGTGGAGGCTGCGGCCAGGACGCTATGGAGGAAGCATCAGTTCTATCTGATAGACCCGTTCGGGGTGGACTTCCGCTACATGGTGCAGCATGATCCCAAGTTCATGAGCATGACGGGCCTCGGGCCGGGCTTGTGCGGCGACGATCCGGACTGCCATGCCGGTACGAACGAGACGTCTCTGATGCTTGCGTGTTCGCCTGAGCGTGTGCGCGAGGGCTTTCGGGAAGTCAAGGCTTCGCTGCCGCCTGCTAGGCGCGGGGCTGCGGCGTTCGTGGGCGGACTGGCTGCGTTCGTGCGGCTTCTGGGCGGGCGCGCTCTCGGGCGGGACCTGGAGCATCTGGCCAATACGTTGGCATGGGTGAGCGATCCCGATATGGTCCCGTATATGGGGGACCCGAGCCAGGCGAGGCGGGAGGCGGGGGAGGCGATGTTCGCGGCGCGGGTGGAGGTGGCTATGGAGCTGTTCGAGCGGGCGCTCGCGAGCGGGACGGAGCCTGTCCACATAAGGCCCATGCTGTGGGGAGTTCGGGCCATGAAGAAGCTGCCGGAGTAAGTTGGGCGACCAGGTTGGGCGACCAGTCGTCGGACTTGGGGTTCGCGCCGAGATCGGCATCGAGGCTTGCGTGAACGCCGAGCGCCGATGCCGAGCGCCGAGCGCCAAGCGCGACCGCCAGGCCTGACTTCGGGGCTGAGCTGCTGAATAAGTGTACAGGGAGATTTGATTATGCGCATACGGTTCTTGGGAGGCGCCGGCGAAGTGGGCGCCTCTGCCATACTGGTTACATCGAATTCTGGAAAGAACATACTGCTGGACGCGGGTGTGAGGGTGAATGAGGAAGGCACTGAAATGCTGCCCAATCTGGAACCGCTCAACAGCGTGAGCTTGGACGCCATCATCGTATCCCACGCCCACCTCGACCACAGCGGGGCGGCGCCGTTGGTCGCTAAGGTGTCGCCGGGGGCGGGCATCTACGCGACTGCCGCCACGAAGGATCTGGCGAAGGTGCTGCTGTACGACTCGATCAAGGTGGCGGAGTTTCGCGAGGGTCTGCAGCTTTTCGACGAGGACGATGCCGAACAGGCTCTGGACAGGATGATCACTTTTGGCTTTCAGTCTGCGTTCGAGCCTGCGCCGGGCGTGTCGGCGGTTTTCTTGCCGGCCGGGCATATACTGGGCGCCGCGGCGGTGCTGCTGCAGATGGAAGAGGGGACGTTGCTCTACTCGGGCGACTTTACTACCTTCGAGCAGGAGACTGTGGGCATGCAGCGGTTCACGGGGGCGCTGCGGCGCGGGGTGGATGTGGCGGTGGTGGAGGCTACTTACGGCTCCAGGATACACGCGCCCAGATCGCATGAGGTGCGCCGACTGCTGGATGCCATCGGCGAGGTCGTGGCGGAGGGTGGGAGGGTGCTTATCCCTGCGTTCGCTGTTGGGCGTGCGCAGGAGCTGTTGCTGGCCTTACGTAACTACATAAGGCGGACCAAGAAGAAGTTCCCGGTGTATGTAGACGGGCTGATCCGGAACGTGAACGCAGTATTCACGCGCAACCCGACATATCTTGCGGACAGGTACCGCAAGGAGGCGCTGCGCGGCGATGAACTCTTCTACACCAACGGGATAGAGGCGGTCACCAGCAAGGCGCAGCGCGACAAGATCATCTCATCCAGCGAACCTTGCGTGATCATAGCCAGCTCCGGGATGCTCACAGGCGGGGTGTCGCCGGTCTATGCCGAGCGGATTGTGCAGGGGAGGAAGAACCTGCTGGCGATTGTGGGCTACCAGGACGAGGAGTCGCCCGGACGCAGGCTGTTGGATCTGGCGGGTCGGACGGAGGGCGAGCGCCTAATGCGGCTGGGGGACGCGGAATACCAGGTCAAGTGCAAAGTGGAGCGATTCGGCCTGTCGGCCCATGCCGATTCACTGGGAATCGCCGCATCTATCAAGCCACTTGAACCCCGGTTTGTGCTGGTCAATCATGGCGACGAAGAGTCGCTTCGCGCCATGACGGAGACTCTGGCGGCGCAGCTGCCCGAATCGCGGGTGCAGACGGCGGCGCCTGGGGCGGTATACGATTATGCGTCAGGCGGCGATGCAGAGGCGGCGACTGGGGAGGCGGCG
>CAYYHF010000142.1:3041-4626 GCA_964471415.1 uncultured Clostridia bacterium
GAGGCGGCGACTGGGGAGGCGGCGGAAGGTGGACTGGCTCCGCGCCGTGCAGGGCGGCCTAGGAAGTATTCGCTCAGGCCTGCGCTCAGGCAGCTCTCGCTTCACCGCGATGGTCCGGTATCCCCCGAGGAGCTCTGGCGGCATTTGGTGGAGAACGGCATTGGCGGGACAACGGTGAGTGTGGCGGATCTCTTGGCGGCTTGGTTCGGGAGTGGCGCTGAAAGGCTCTCAGACGAGGAAAAGCGGGCGTTTCGGAAGGCGGTCCGGGATAGTCTGTATTTCCGTACCATGGGAACCAACCCCAACGCCGCATACGTCTTGACAGACGATGAATACACTGACGCGATCACGCCCAAGCCGATGGAGCAGAATGCCGCATACGCGTTGATCCAGGAGAAGCTGGGGCCTTTCGGCCTGCAGCGAGTGGGTTTCGCGCCCGGCGTCGACGGCACTGTGTCGCTATACTTTCCGACTCCCAAGTATGCATCACGGTGCCTGGACACCATAGCGGAGCTGGAACGGGAGATGCTGCGACCGGTCCAGGTCGTCCAGAGCGCGAATATGGAGTTTCTGAAGACCAAGATCAGGTCGGAGTTGCAGGACGAATTCGGGATCAGGGTTGCGCGCGACCCCTCCTTCGGGCCGCAGACGGTGACGGTGAGAACGTCCGCCGGGACTGGCCAGCCTGGTGTGAATGGGCGAACTCTGGGAGGGTATGCGCAGGCGTTTGAGGATGAAACCGGGTTCAAGCTGCAGTTTAAGACGGACCCTGCTACCGTGCCTGCTGCTCGGCAGTCGCTGTCGCAACAGCAGCGTTCGGCGCCGTTACAGCGGGCGCCGGAGGTGGACTTGGCGCGGGAGGTAGGGCGATGGGGGCTTTGGGAGCAGAACGCGGCCAGGCAGGCCATCGACGAGGCCTTCGCCAGCATGCCTGACCGTCCCAAGGTGAGCATATACCGCTGTGAAGGTCGCATTGTCCTGGGGTTTGTCACCCCTCAGGTGGGGGCGAGGTATCGCGGGATCATGGATGACCTGGAGCGGATCACCGGATGGCGGCTGGAGGTGAACGAGAGCGCGAGAATCAACGAGTTGGTCGACATCGCCAAGCAGTTGCTGTGGGCCAGTAAGCTGGGGGACATGAAGGTGGGCGTTCACTTCGGCTACGCCGAGGTGCGTGGGAGTCTGGACGTAGACGAGGCTGTGGCGGAGGATCTTAATCGGAGATACCTGGAGCTCACAGGCTACGAACTCAGGTTCAGACGGACTTAGGTCCGGCGCATGCCCCGGATGCGCGGGTGACCCGGAATTGCGGGGAGGCCCGTGAAGGCCTTACTCGGGAGTCGCTCTGCGCGCGAATCGATCGCTTGGCCTAATGGGCGTGTGAGCTGGAAGAGGAGGAGTGAACGAGATCGTGAGGTCGCGGTTGCGCGTTGATCTTGGCGCTGTGCGCAGTGTGCGCGCTTTGTGCGCCGCTTCGGTTCTGCCGTTGGTTTTGCTTCTAGCTATGTTTTCGGGGTTGGCAGCCATGGCGGCGGCAGAGCAGGAAAGACCGCGGATGGCGCTTCTGCCCGAAGCCAGGGCCGTT
>CAYYHF010000142.1:4726-7117 GCA_964471415.1 uncultured Clostridia bacterium
TTTCTCGGGTGAGGCGGCGGAGCTGTTGTGCATGACTGAGACTACGAAAGACCTGGACTCTGATTCGGACTCGAGCTGGGGCAACTGGGAGGTAGACCCGGAGCGTGCCGCCGAAGAAGTGGAGCTGCTGTTTAGGGCGCTGAGATTCGGGTATGCAGGGTATCAGTTCTTCGGCGGGGACGCGGCGTTTGGGGCTGCGAAGGATGCCGTACTGAGGGAGATATCGGAGTTGTCAGGGCTCTATGATGCGATTCCGAACTGGCGCTACTTGGACGCAATCACGGGCAATTTGAAATTCGTTCACGATGCGCATCTGGCCTTTGCCGACAGGTCGCTTTGTACGCGTTCAACTTTCAGGCTCTGCCCGTTCTACGAGTTCACGCGGTCAGGCCAGTTCGGTCAGTTGACCGGAGATTGGCGAGATGCAGACGGCAGGCGCCTGATAGCTGTGAACGGCGAAGAGCCGTCCGGGTACCTGAAACCGTCTATCAACGAAGACGGAGAGATAGTCTACATACTCGGCGTAATGAGCTCGGAGCGGCATCAGGATATCCTTCTGGAGCTTGAGTTCGAGGGCGGAAATACCGAGATGGCGTGGCTGATTCCCGCTGAAGGAGGAGCCCCGGGCGACATCGCCTACCAGCTCGTCGAATTTGAGGGTCTTCAGATGGCTGTGTGCGAAACCTTTCGTTCGTCCGCTGACAATGAAGACGAGCTAGGCGAATTCGTGAAGGACGCAAGGCCTTTCCTCATGACCGCGAATCTGCGGACTGATACTGCGTTGGTCTTGCAGATCAACCGGCGTGCGGATACCGGCGGCCAAGGCCACGTCATGCTGAGCCGTGATGAGCCGGCTGAGATCGGGGACAGGCGCCGGAGCGCGGCGGATGCGGAGCCGCTCGGGTGGAGTGTCGCGGTCGCCGGGGAAGTGCCGGGGCGTGATCCGGAGCTTGATACGGAGCTTGACGCTGATGTGCCCTTCGTTCTGGTTCTCGTCGACAGCAATACGGCCAGCGCGGCGGAGGCGCTGATCCGATGCTTACGCAGCACGGGCAATGTGGCGGTAGTGGGGACGAATACCCGCGGGGCGCTGCTCACGGCCAATCCGGGCTTACTTAGGTTGCCATACTCGGGGCTGACCGTGAGGATTCCCGCGATGATCTGGATGGATCATGAGATGCGTAACCTGGACGGGCTGGGTTACTCTCCGGACTTTTGGGTGCATCCGGACACGGCGGATTCACGGGCGGCGGCCTTCGCCAGGAGATACCTAATGAAGCAACCAGTTCCGCTGTGCAGCTGCATTCAGCGGTCGAAGTAGATGTTCTTGCCTGTCGCTGATAGTGGTACGCCCAGTACTACGTCTGCTTCGATCAGGCCCATTGTGCGAACTACGGGGCCGATGCGGTACATGATGCGGTTGTCCACATTGTGCATAGATGCTGTCTTGACCGCTGAGCCAAGCGCGATGCCTAGATCCGCGATGCGCCAGGCGCAATACGGTCCTCGAAACTCCGGGCCGTCCTGGGGTTTCGGCAGATCGGCGCAGCTTGCATATCCGCAGGCGCCGCAGTTGAGCGAGAGGGGCTTTGCGTCTTTCAGTCCTACCAGCAGCACAGCTCCGGCCGCCCTTACACCGGCCGCATCGCGGTCGAAGTTGACCTTGCTGGTCTGCTGCCCGTACTTCACCATTTCGTCTGCAAGCGCCTTTAGGTCGTCCCCTGTGAGCACTTTCGTAACTACGAAGTCCTTGCCGGTGGCTTTGGGGGCTGTGCGGGCAGAGAGTTCCATGAGTCCGGCTACGAATTCGAGTGTGGATCCCATTGATCGACTCCTCCTTCTGTTCCAAAGAACAGAGAATGCATGCGGCAATTTCATGTATATTGCGGCAAATCAGGTATCCAGGTCAGCGCATGCGGACTCCATCTCTTCGGCGATGGCATGCGCTGCTGCGACTGGGTAAATTGCTCGCGTGATGGGCCGCCCGATCACGATGTAGTCCGCTCCAGCCTTGATTGCGTCAAAGGGGGTGTTTACGCGCCTCTGATCGTTGGAGCCATACCAAGTGGGGCGGATTCCGGTGGCGGCTATTGTGAAGTCGTCTCCGCAGGCCGCGCGCACTGCTTTCACCTCGTTCGCAGAGCATATCACCCCGTTGGCGCCGGCTTCTTGAGCTTTGCACGCGTAACGCACAGTCGCATCGCTCACAAGCATGTTGCTGATGAGCAGGTCGTCTTCAAACTGACGTTGGTTTATGCTGGTAAGGACCGTCTCAGCTAGCACCATCGGAGCTGGTTTGCCTATCCGCTGCGACTCGTCGGAGACGGCCTCGACTAACTTCCTCAGCATCACGGCGCCGCCTGCGGCGTGCGCTGAGAGCATCGCACATCC
>CAYYHF010000143.1:0-7107 GCA_964471415.1 uncultured Clostridia bacterium
CCTGCACCTTCTCAATGCCAAGCTGCCTTAAGAACCAGTCGGGGTCGGTATCTGCCGGCAGCAGCGAGCTGAGAATCGCGGCTCTGCTGGGAGTGAGCGGTCGGCGGGCCCACCATACGTGGAGGAAGTAGAGAGGCGGGAGCGCGGAGCTCGCGCCACGCTCACGCTGCGTCTCCGCCCCAACCTGATGAGATGGAAACCCCGCTTCCATAAGTCGCCTATCTGACTGTTTGCTTTCTCGTTCCGCCACATGATCACCCCTAGTACTGTTCTCTGAATTCCTGAAGCATTCTGGATATCTCGTCGTCGCCCGGTTGCCCGCCGAGCATTACGCGCATGCCCGACTGCGCCCAGCGGTTTGGAGCATCGCCGTATTGAGTGGCTCTGGACAGCCAATAGATCGCTTCCTCACGCGTGAAGCGGAGGATACGCCAGGCGATGAGCTCGACTCGGTCTAGGTCCTGTAAGTGATTCTGGAGGAGCAATGTAAGCGCGACCTTGCTGCCGTTCTCTTCGTCCAGCGGAAGATTGCCCCGGTACGATATGGATTTCGAGGTCACCAGTTGGTGCAATTCCAGAGGGACTGCATCAGCATCGCATACCCTGGCAAGCATCTCCTGAAGCGGTCTCACGCACCTGTGCAGTGCCTGTCCGTAGATGAGCCCGGTATCCTTCAGTCGCGCTGTACTCGCTTTCGGCGAATCGTCCGTAGGGCTAGCGGCAGGCAGTCTCTCCTTGATTATCATTACCGGCGTCGGTTTGCCCTTTCGAGTCGTTATCCTGAGCACCCAGGGCGAGTTGCGGAGAAAGGCTTCCCGTCTAGCTATCAAAGAATGCTGCGACACGATGCTCCCGTTTGTGCTGCGTTTGGCCATTCCTTTACCTCCCAGGCTTATACGTTCTCCGCGAGCTCGCGCAGGAGAGCGCAGTCGTCGACAAGATCGACCAAATTGAGCTCAACCTCGCTGTCGGCGCCGAGCTTCCCGATGAGGCTCACCGATTCCAGCAGTTCGTCGAGGTGAGCCATGGAGCCAGCGGGCACGTCTTTCAGCTCCACTGTCAGCGTGCCGCCTTCGGGCAGAGTCAACTTGTACAAAAGAAGCGATTCTACCTTGCATTTGGCGCCCTTCTTGTATAGGCTCGCCAGCCTGGGAAGAAGCGGCATCAACGTTTTCGGGTTCGTGACGCCATAACGCGCGATCCGACCAGACGGCGGCTCTGGCGCGACGGGTTTCGGCACCACCCGGTCATCTGCCAACGGTACGTACCATCGTACCCTCTCTGGCCCCATCACTAGGTCATCTTCGGCACCCGCTGAGGCAGGTTGGATACCGACCATGCCGTCCTGCACAGCGCGTGTGACGGCCTCCTCAGCCTGGTCTAGCTGCAATCCTGGCACACGTGCGGTAAGTGCCTCCGACACCTCTCTGACTGTCGACGCTCCGCTCTCCACGATCCGAGAGAGTTCGCCCATGACGTAATCGAAGCCGGGTCTGACCTCCCCCGTCCACATGCGCTTTCTGGCGCCTTCAGGCGTGACCAGCACCCATCCGTGCTCCCCAAGGTCGGCAACCATGGGCACATCGCGTTCGTGCACTTCCGCCGCTTTCTCAGACAGCTCGGAATCCAGGCGGGCCAGAACCCAGTTCCCATGCTCAACGCCGCTCCGGATGAGCATGTCAAAGAGCGATGGCTCCTCGAGTATGGGCCATCTGCGCTTCTCTTCGAAGCCGCGTCGAAGACTCACAAGGTCGGCGATGTCCGATGTTTCGAAGAATAGGCCCTGAAGGCCTCTGAGGACAGAGGTAGTATCGTAGCTGGTCTTCATAAGCAGCTTCCGGTTCTCCTCGAGTGACTTCTTCACTTGCTCGATTATGGCCATGCCTGATTCGCCGAAGACGGACTTGATCTCCGCCTTGGCCGCGAACCCCTCTTGTTCGGACGGGTAATAGAGCAGGTTGTACGCCCCTGAAAGCGCTATAAGGAGCGCGTGCTCGCGTTCCTTGGCGCTGCGCTCCACCTCGTCTGTTCTAACTAGTCGCTCGTCTATGCCATAGCTCTGGGGAGTCTGCCGCAGTATGCGCCATGCCTGGACTGACCGCGCGGTATCGTAGATGTACGACATGGTTTCCTGGGCTCTATCCGATTGCTCGTCAAAGAGCGTACTCTCGCGAACATCGTCCTCGACCCTGACCGTCTTCGGGATCAGCAGAAACACGAGGTTCTGCCGCTGCCTGGGCATGCCGGAAGCGGCTGTGGTAACGGTCTTCCTCACGTTGATGCTTCCCGCTCCGAGCGCGACAACGCCGAGGACTGGCCGTCCAGGCCGATCTGGAATATGCTCCGGTGCCGAAACGTCATGGATGATCTCAAACGGCCATGAAGAATCGGACACCACCCTGCGTGCAGCTTGGCCGAGGATCGCATCTATCTGCCGTTGAGTCACGCCCTTTCTGATCTGCGCCAGGATGCTGTTGATGGTGGGCTCGTCACTGGCGAAGTACCTGCCTTCCTGGTAGCGCAGGAAATACGCCTTGTCCACGATGTCCTCAAGCGCCCTGCGGACCTGAAACGGCGTCAGGCCGGGCTGCGCCACTGCGAGCGCCGCATCGACTTCATTTATGCCGAACAGCTTCGACTGCAGGCCCAACTCCCTACCGACCAGGCTGTGTAGGAACACCGTCTTCCAGGTGTACTCGTGCCACGGATACCCCTCGGGGTGAGGGTTGTCGCGGTCGGCTCTCTCCGCATTGCTCTCGGGGTCGTCGAGGGATGCCGTGCTTACGCCACCCACGTCGGTGTTGAGGGCGCTGATCAAGCCCCTGCTGCCAGTGCGACCGAGCAGCTCGTCCACGACCCTCGAAGAGCGGAGATCTAGGTGAGCCGCATGAATCATTGGGGCGGCAGTTCGCTGCTCCCATATGCTCCTCACAGCGCTTGCGAAAACGCGCAGTACCCCGCGAGTGCCCTGGAAGTTCTCCGATTCGGAGAGTTTGGTGTTGAGCAAATCCAGGAAGGTGGGGTGGAACGGGTATGTGGAAATCATTCGGTTGCGGTATTCAGGCCGGGAAACCTCCTCGGGCAGCATTTGAACGCTGGTCCTGTACATAGCCATGTAGGCGTCCGCGGTCTCGGCAGCAGCACCTTTATCGATCCGGTCGAAGAGGCGCTTGGCAAGCACCGCAGATATCTCGCCCGGCTGGACAGGGGTTATACCAACGGCGTCCCGGGAGGTGACGCTCAGGACATCCCTTACCGCCCTTTCACCGATCCCTATCGCTTCGGCTTCTCCTACATCGGCCCCCCGCACGTCAGTAAGGAGCTTCGCGAGCACCTCACTCTGCTTGGAGAAGGCATCGGACGAGCTTGCCAGGGTGATGATCACGGCAATGCCCGGGTTGGTTTTCGCGTATGCGTTGAGGGACATGATGAAGGCGGCCAGTTGACTCGCGCCATCGGCCCTGGCGGCCTCCAGCCTTGCGGCATACTGGGCTAGCTCGTCCAGCATGATGAGCACCTTGCGTCCGCCGAATACCGCGTCGAAGTAGGATCTGCCTGGCGCTGCCGGCGAAGCGGCATCGGCCTCCACCTCGCGGTAGAGCTCGTCGCCTCCGATCTGACGCGCTATCTCGCCCCAAAGCGTGTATGGCTCGAGCGACCTACCCTTCGGAGCGCGAACATCCAACGTATCGCCTGACACACCTACGACCGCAACGGATCCTGGGGCCGGCAGCAGCCTGCCAGGGACGAAGTCGTCAGCCACTCCAGCCAGATCAGAGCCGTGGTGCGCGACATGAGTGCAGGCTATAAGAGCGTGCGTCTTCCCGCCGCCGAAGCTTGTCTCAAGCCTATGGATAGCTGGGTACATCATGTCGCCGGCGATCCTGCCGAAAACCTCTTCGAGAACTTGGCGTAGTCCCATGGTCGGATACGTGGCCTCGGTGAAGAAGAGATATGGATCTGTGTAGACGCTGTCGACGCCGGCCGCGGACGAAGGGCGCCTGTAAGATTGGACGACAGGTTCCAACGAAGGCGTGAACACATCCGGGTTAAACGTGCCCGTAAGAAGCTCCTTGCGGGGAACGCACGCCTCAAGCACTGATCTCATCACTGATCCTCCTATCGCGATGTACAACACCGAGCATACTCGATACCCATGCCAGAGCAGCCCGCTGCGGCAGACATCGAAACAACCTGATGGGCATCGATGCCCAAAGGTCGACTGACTACCATATTGGACGGCAGCTTAGGTGATTAGTGCAGCGTAGGCAGCACCTAATGAATAGAGTGGCATCTGCAGGATGTAGTAGTGCATGATCGACTTGCTTTCTTACATATTACGCTCTATACTCGCAATTCCCTTCCGAATTCACCGAATATCGCTGGCGTTGGCTCACAGGTGATTCACCTCTAGGAGGACGTTGGGGTGGCGCGGAAGGGCCACTCCAGTCAGCCCTCGCGGAAACGCATCAGCGACTGACGCCTCCGCCGCGACCTAATGCGATCTTTGGCTCGGAGGCGCAATGAAACCAGCAGTCCAAACGCGACCCACCTAGAAGGAGCATACTATCCGGGGAAGGGTTAATGGCAACAATGTCTAATAACCCCACATAGCAGCCTCTTACATTAGCGCCCGGTCGATCGTTGGCCGGAATACTAGAGACCGAGGGTGAATACCGAATCAGGTTTGAAGTCCGAGCCTGTGTCTCGCAGAACGGGGGGGAGTTTTCATGGCCTTGAAATTCGGACCAAGACTAATAACGATGGCGCTAAGTGCAGTGCTGCGGCTGATGACGATCTCAGTCCCTTGTTCAGCTCCTATCTTGCTTGTTAGGCTAAGCGATGGCATGCTTCATTCGACCTTCCGCCAGATGAGGCGGAGATCGAAGTCGCAGTCACTCTGCATCCTCAGGTCTTGGTGCTGGTCGAATTGGATGTAGTAGTCATGGTCAACGGAGAGCTTACCGCGCGGTCCGATCTCTGCGCAAGGCTTAAGGATGAATATGGAGAGTACACACTCGATGAGATGAGCAACGGAACACTGATTCGGCAGGCTGCCAGGCAGAAGGTGGGAGTAACCATCGAGAGACGACTACCGGTGATCCCATCGACCCCACATAACGGAAACCGGCATGGCAATTCCTTGCCGCGAATCATATGCCGGGTCAAGTATGCTGTAACTGGCAGTAACGAGTTCGCGTGGCGCCCTTGATGCAACGATTCTGCCGGAGGCGTTATTAGGCCGCTTGCCGACGATGCTGTTCTCATGCTCCTAGAGGAGGGTTGTCGCCTTGACCAACAATATCTCGTTTCATGTTCTCTGGTTTGGAGCATTCTTGATTGCGGTTGTGTATGTATCGCATCGTTTCAGACGATCTGAGGCACAGTTCTATGCGCTGCTAGGCCTGACAGGAGACCTGCGGATGAGAGTGTTCGAACAGGAAATTCGGCAGCTGCAGTCGCCTGGGATTTTCGTCCACGAGGATACTGCGGAGAGGCTGGCATCAATGATGCTTGCCATGCTGTCAGTTGAGCAGAAAGAAAAGCTGCAGGAAGACTACGAGGGCCATTGTCCTAGCAATATCCCTCTGTGGAAGTATTCCCTCTATAACTACTCTTTCAACATGCACGCTGAACCGCGATATGAGGTCAGGGTCACCTCTGTACCAGAATTACGGTTACGCGAGTATACTCAAGCGGTAGAGGACTTGAAAAGAGACACAACAACGTCTATGGGTGATCTCTGTGACGCTCTTCACCGTGAACAAATGGACGTGAAGAAGGACCTACAACAAGCGTCTCAGGAGAGAAACTCAACAGAAGGAGCATCTGGCAATGAGTGACAACTGAACTTGCCCAGCGTCGTATCAGGTATGCGTTCAAGAACGGGGAGACTCACCTGCCACCAGGGTTGGATCGGCAACTAGCGCCCATGCCATGATGCGGGCCACAGAAACGGGTTTCGATGATAAGCTCTGCCCTCACCTTAGCCATGGGTGACGATTACGTGATGCGCCATACGCCCACACTATTGGTCTGACATCTGCCGCATCGCCTTAGGATAAACAAGGCAAAACACCAGTTAGCCCAGCATATCTGAGGCGCGCTCAGCGGTCACAGAATGGTCACGAACTACGCGGAAATGGCGTCATTGTACGTACGCCCCGATATGGATATTCCATACAGGGCGCATATAGAGGGCATATTCGGCACTGGAAGATACGAGGAAGCACTCACATGGGCTACTTCTAATCCGTGGGTCGCAGGTTCGATTCCTGCCAGGCGCGCCATTTTTATGCCCATTTGGCTCTGTATCTGTTGCTGTTGAGGCGGAGGTCAGGCCGTCTGGCGGAACACACTCAACTTGGCCCATGGGAGCTAAATACTGTTCACTGTCAGGTTGCTTGCCCACAACTCACGACTGAGTGCATGGCAGGCCTTACAGCAAAGCGTCTATTTCCTCCTGCTTGTAATACTGTGCCTGTGCGCTCCAGAGCTCGTAGTACTTGCCGCCGGTATCCCGCAGAAGCTCGTCGTGACTGCCCCTTTGGACCATGCGGCCCTCGTGAAATACCGCGATATCGTCGCAGAACCTGCACGAGGAGAGCCTGTGAGAGATGTACACCGCCGTCCTGCCCCGCACCATATTGTCGAAGTTTGTGTATATCTCGAACTCGGATATAGGGTCAAGCGCAGCGGTAGGTTCGTCCAGTATCACGAAGGGCGCATCTTTGTACAGAGCGCGCGCCATGGCTATCTTCTGCGCCTCGCCTCCGGAAACCTCCACGCCACTTTCGGCGAAGTCTTTGTAAAGGTAGGTGTGTATGCCTTCGGGCATCTCAGCCAGTCTCTCATCGAACCCCGCCATATGCAAAGCCTCTTTCACCCGCTCCTCATCCGGTGATACTCCGGCGGCAACGTTCTGGGCTATGTCGAAGGAAAACACCTTCAAGTCCTGGAACACCACGGAAAACAGCTCCAGGTATTCATCGTAATTGAACTTCCGGATATCTACACCGTTGAGCGTGATTTCACCTTCCGTTGGATCATAGAACCTGGTGAGCAGCTTTATTAGCGTGGTCTTGCCGCTGCCGTTCATGCCCACCA